>JAAYXX010000547.1 GCA_012515695.1 Chloroflexota bacterium | reverse complement strand
CCCGGGAGAAGGCGGCATGCTGCCGAGCGGCAGGTATGCCGATGCCCGAAGGGCGGATGAGGGCACCTCCGACTCTGCCCCAACACTTGACCCACGAAAAGTTAGTGCCATTAGCCAGGGATGGCGGCGGTCCAATGGGAGAACCCTCACCCCGGCCCTCTCCCAGAGGGCGAGGGAGAGGCGGACATTGGGGGAGAAGGCAGCAAGCTCCCTCGCCCCTTCGGGCGTTGGCATGAGTACTATCTGGCTGGATGAACAGGCGCGGGGCACAGCGAGACCCTTTTGGCTCGCTGTGCCCCGTTGTATCTACGATAACGCCTAACGTGGCAAGAGTGCGCTATGTGTCGAGCGCGCTATTCGCGCCCCCCGAACACGTCCTTGATCTTTTCTCCCATGCCCTGCGAACTTCCCTGGCCCGCCAGCACATCGTCGATTTGTCCGGCTACCGGGCCGGGCAGTTTCTGCTTGAGATAGTTGACGACAATAGAGACGGCTTGCTCGGCCATATCCCCCGACATACCCACCTGGGATGAAACTCGGTTCACCAGGTCATCCATGGCTCGTGCCTCCTGTGGACATTAGCAAACTCGTTTCTCGTGTGCCCGATTTTCTACATCAGGCACACACTGATGTTATTCAGAGACACCGAGCTGTCAACAAGAATTGCCTATGGATGCTGGATATCGGGCGCGCTATGAGCGCTTGAACACACCACCCAGTCCCTTGGCCACGTCGCCCAGGTTCCCCAACCCGCCGCCTTCCAGCACACCGTCAATCTGGCTGGCTATCGGGGCAGGCAGCTTTTGCTTGAGAAAGTTGAGGACAGTCGTGACGGCCTGGCGGGCCAGGTCTTCCGAGATACCCAGAGACGCGACTTGTTTTACAAGGTCATCCATTGTTGACTCTCCTATGCCTAGAATGGCGAATTCGGATCCCCAATGCCCCATGCAAGAACCGGGCACGTCCTTCGATAATACTCGACGGCGCGGATATGTCAATGGCTATTACTGCCTGCACCTGGGCCGCCAGCCGAGTATAGGCCACGAAATACCAAGGGTGTATATTGGAACTAGGAGACGGTGACGGCCTGGCCGCTTTTCGCGGATGCGTAGCAGGCGTCGATAACGCGCATGTTGGCGTCTAGCGACTCGTTGCCGTATAGCAGCGGATGCGCGCCGCGCACAGCCTCGCTGAAATCCCGCACCTCCTGCTCGTAGGCATTGGCCTGCGGGACAGTCAGCCGCCTGGTGAGGCCCGCCCTGTTCAACACCAGCACGCCGGGCCGCTCGCGGGGGCTAAACCCATCTGGCCCCTCCAGCGAGCCTTTTGTCCCTAGCAGCCGGAAGAACGTGTTGCCGGGGGTGTCGAATCCGGCGTGCAGGCTGCCCACCAACCCCTGGCCGAAATCCAGCAGGCCAGCGCAGTTCAGGTCTACCCCGTATTGCTCAGACCAGAGGCATCGGGCGTATGTTGAGACCGGCTCGCGCCCGGCGAACAGGCGTTGCACATGGATGGCATAGCAGCCGACGTCGTACAACGCTCCGCCGCCCATGTCGGCCTGCAAGCGCACGTTGCGCGGGTCGTCTGGCAGGACAAAGGTAAAGGCGCTATGGATAGCGCGCAACTCGCCCAACTCCCCCGCCCGGACGATCTGTAGCGCCTGGCGCATCAAGGGGCTGTAGCGGTACATGAACGCCTCGACCAGCAGGTTGCCCGTCTCCTGGGCGACTGCCTGCATCTCGCGGGCCTCGGCGGCGTTGAGCGCGATGGGCTTTTCGCAGAGCACGTGCTTGCCCGCCCGCAGCGCGGCGATGGCCCACGGCTTGTGCAGGTGGTTGGGTAGCGGGATATACACCGCTTCGACGTCGGGGTCGGCAAGCAGTTGCTCATAGGCCCCGTATGCCTTTTGCGCGCCAAATCGCCGGGCCATTTCCTGCGCCCTGTCGGGTGCGCGGCTGGCGACCGCCCACAATTGCGCGCTGGGGGTCGCGACGATGGCCGGGGCTACCCAGTTGTTGGCAATACGCGCACATCCGAGAACGCCCCAGCGAACTGGTTCTACCACACTCTTTTTCTCTGTCATTGCGCTATCAACCATGCTGCTGTCTGTATAGATGTTGGTTCATTGGTCTGGCTCCTTTGCTGTTGGGTTGTTCGGCGCCCGCCGTGCTCGGCGCCCGCCGTGTTCGGCGCCCGCTGTACTCAGCGCCCGCTGTACTCAGCGGCAGTGGCCGGACTCGTCTCGTAGGCATACACCTCGGCGCAGTCGAGATGGAGGCGCGCCCTGACCACGCCAGCGGGCTGGGGCGGTATCGCTGTGCCAGTCGCCCAGGCGACGGTGTTTGACAGCGAGTCGCCGGTCAAGGGGACGGCGTTGTCCAGCTCATACCCGGCGATGCCGGGCAGTTCGACGCGGATGCTGCCGCCCGGGTCGGTCCGGTAGTTCAGCTTGAGTTCGAATGGATTGTCCTGGGCGCGCAGAGCTAGTTCCAGCACGCCTTCGGGGTCGGCGCGGAAACCGAACAGGCGGTCCTTGGGCCACCGCGCCACGCCAATGCGCGAGAAGCCCGATTCGATCATTTCCCGCTGGCGCGGCTCGATCAATTGCCAATGCTCGTTGAGATACCAGGCGTGCGAGTGCACCGTGCCGGTGATATAGAGCCACTGCTCGTCGCCGACCTCCACCGGGCAAGAGGCGGTGTAGATGCCCCCGGCCATCCACGGGGTCTGTACGTGGGAGATGAAATCCTCGCGGCCAGGGCGATGCAGCCAGCGGTCTCCACGCCCGGCCTGATAGACGAGGCTCACATCCACCGAGCCGAACACGCCCACGCCCGCACCGCCGGTACGGGGCAGGTCGTGGCGGAATTGCCAGAGCAAGCCCACCGTTCCCCGGCCAGCGGGCAACATGCCCATGCCATAGTAGTCGCCGCTGGCATACCCACGGGCCACCGCGCAAATGTCGTCAAACTCGTCGGGGAGCAGGGCGGCGTGGGCGTCCGACCATTCGCCGTCTACCAGTTCGGCGTTCCAGATGGAGCGCCGTTGAAAGCCGTTCACACGGGGTGAGAATTTGAGCGCGACGATGGCCCGGTCTTGGGTGGGATGGTAGACGCTGGTGATGACGTCGCCGCTGGCCCAGCGCGGGGCCAGTTGGTCCAACTCCCAGTGCAGGCCGTCCGCCGAGTGGGCCGTATAGTAGCCGGGCCGCTCAATCTGCTGGCGAGCGCCCTTGCGCCCAGGGCCGGTGTAGCCGGTGGCGCGGTAGCGGTGGCTGGCGGGGGCGTGCGGGTCAATGAACACCGACGGCGAGTGAAAGCCCAGGTTGCACAGGTTGTTGGGCTGGTCGCCATATGCCACGATCCCCAGTTCGGGCTTGTGCCAGTCGAGGCCGTTGTCTGATTCGGCATAGCCCACCAGGTCCACGTCGCGGCCATCCCAATCCTTGGGCCATGCTTGATACCACATGCGATAGCGCCCGCCGTCATATAGCACCGTGCCATAGATAGATGCGCCCGCCCCATCGGCAAAGCGATCTGGTTGCAGGACTGGCTCCGGATGTATTTCTGGCTTGATCTGGCGGAAGTAGAGCTTGCCTTCGACAGAAGCGATATCCAGCCGGGTCTCAAAGAGCAGTTCCATGTGTTTGCTTCCCTCCAGAGATAGCGATGGCCGTTGCTGGCCTGCTAGTAGCGGGCGGCGATGGGCATGCGCCACCCCACGCCGAACGCTTTGGTGGTGATACGCAGGCCGGGGGCCGCCTGTTTGCGCTTGTACTCGTTGCGATCCACCGCCCGGACCACCCAGCGCACCGTTTGCTCCGCATGGCCCAGCGCGATGATCTCCTCGGCGGAATAGCCCTCCTCGACATAATAGCGCAGGATGTCGTCCAGGATGGGATAGGGCGGGAGCGTGTCCTGGTCTAGCTGGTTGGGTTTCAACTCGGCCGACGGCGGCTTTTCAATGGTCGCGCGGGGGATGATTTCGCGCTCGCGGTTGATATAGCGCGCCAGTTCGTAGACCATCGTCTTGGGCACGTCCGAAAGGACCATCAGGCCGCCGATCATGTCGCCGTATAGCGTAGTATAGCCCACGGCGATCTCGCTCTTGTTGCCGGTAGATAGCACGATATGGCCGAACTTGTTCGAGAGGGCCATCAGGATATTGCCGCGAATGCGTGCCTGAATGTTCTCCTCGGCCACGTTCGGCTGTGTTCCGGCAAAAGGCTCGGCCAGGGTATCCAGGTACGCCTGAAATGTGTCGCTGATGGGAATGACCGAAAATCTACAGCCGAGACTCGCGGCCAACTGGCACGAGTCCTCGACGCTGCCACGCGACGAGTAGGGGGAGGGCATAGAGACGCCCCACACGTTAGCAGCGCCCAGGGCGGCCGCGGCCAGGTAGCAGGTCACGGCGGAATCAATGCCGCCGGAGAGGCCAATCACCGCCTGACGAAAGCCGCATTTGTGCATATAGTCGCGGATGCCCAACACCAGCGCGTCGTGTACCGAGGCGATTTCCTCTTGCGGGACATGGGCGCCGGGTGTGCCGGGCGTGTCGGTGTCGATGGTCTGCACCTGCTCCTGGAATGGCGGCAGGACGGCGACAGGTTCCCCCTGGGCGTCCAGGGCAATGCTGTGCCCGTCAAAGATCAGGTCATCGTTCGCGCCGATCTGATTGACATAAATAAATGGCGCTCGGTGGCGAACGACGTGGCGGCGCACGAGTTGATAGCGAATGCTCTCTTTGCCCACGCTAAACGGCGACGCGGAAAGGTTGATGAACAGCGTGGCCCCCTGGGCGGCGAGCATGGCAACCGGGTCGCAGGGGTAGAGGCTGCGGCGCGGCCAAAGCTGAGAATCTGCCCAGGCGTCCTCGCAGATATGGATGCCTAGCTTCTCCCCCTTGAAAGGCACAACCTGCACCTCAGAGGCCGGGTTAAAGTAGCGGGCCTCGTCGAACACATCGTAGGTGGGGAGCAGCGATTTATAGCGCGTGGCGACGATCTCGCTGCCAGCCAGCAACACCGCCGAATTACGCAGGCCCTTGCCGTTGGGCGTGTCGGCGGGCAGCGGCGCGCCGAGCAGGATGCCGGTCTCTGGGTAGCGGCGGGAGACCTGGCGCAGTTCGTCGAGGGCGCGCAACACTCGCTGGATGAACCACTCTCTTTCCAACAGGTCCTTGGGGGGATACCCGACCAGGTAGAGTTCGGGGAACACCACCAGGTCGGGCGACTCTCCGGCAGTGTCAGACAGCACGTCGGCGATCCGGCGCGCATTGCCGGGGATATCTCCCACGATAGGGTTCAGTTGTGCCAGGGTAACTCTCATCGTATCACTCCAAACGCCTTCAAAGGGTAGCCGCCGTGGGCGCTATCGTTGCTTCAGTACGGGATGGCCTCGGGGGAATCCTGGCCTGAAATAGCCTGGGCCACTTGTTTGTATTGCAGATAGCTCCCTCGGCCAAAGCAGACGACGATCACCCTTTCGGGGAGCGGGTTGCGCTCTAGAAAGCGGTTGATCTCGCGCAGGGCGATGCGGGCCGCCCTGTCCAGGGGAAACCCGTAAGCGCCGGTGCTGATGGACGGGAAGGCGATGGTTCTGATCTGGTGCTGCCGGGCGAGTTCGAGCGAGTTGCGATAGCAGCTTGCCAGCGCCTCTTCCTCGCCGTGGTCACCGCCCCGCCAGACCGGCCCAACAGTATGGATGACCCAGCGGGCGGGCAGGTTGTAGCCGCCGGTGATTTTGGCCTCGCCGGTTTTGCAGCCTCCCAGTCGGCTGCATTCTTCCAGCAGGCCGGGGCCAGCAGCGCGGTGAATCGCGCCATCTACCCCGCCGCCGCCGAGCAGGCTGTTGTTGGCGGCGTTGACGATAGCGTCTACTTCTAGCGTGGTAATGTCCCCTTCGATGATCTCGATTCTGTCCGACAGCATGATCTCCTCCTGTACCCCGCGAACTATGGTGGGCGGTGGGCCGTGATGCAGCCTGGATATTCACTCTGGATTATAGCCGCAATCCCCGCGCAGGCCAACGCGGGAGCCGGGGGGTTCAATTGCCGAGGCCCGGCGGTTGAAACCGCGGCAACAACTGCATCGCCAGCTTGCTGGCGCGTCCACCTTCGTGGACTGGCTCCCTAGCCTGCGAAGGCAGGCTTTGCACTGGTTGGTGCAGTTTCAACTGCCTACGAGATGGCACGCCGTATAGTTGGACCGCCGGCTTCCAGCCGGCATAATTGCAAGCCGCCAAGGATGGCCAATGGCGCTAACACTTGATTGTCACGGCCAGCATATCTCTCTCACCACCCTCACCCCGGCTCCTACGGAGCCGCTCCCTCTCCCAGAGGGCGAGGGTGTTCAGCCCGGCATGTATGCCGCCGCCCAGCCCTGAAAGTGCCGGGCTGGTGTAAATAAAAGTACATTAAAATACACTAGTGTATTAAACGCCAATTAACCCGTTTCAACGGGTTTCCCCTTTCCGCAGCCTGGGACATTCAGTCCCAGGTGGGCCTGCGGCGTGTGATGCTGCCTGCTTGACGATGGTCCCCTTCGGGGCTATACTCGGCTTGGTTAGAGTTAGCTAGTCAGGTGGTATGCAATGCTCCAGTATTCAGGATCGTCAAGCTCCAACGAAGTAGCCCGCCAGCTTGAACTGGCCCGCGCCATAGATGCCCAGCGTTGGCGCAACGCCTGGGATACCCGTATCAGGCACCATCCCCCCACCATTCGATTCGACCGCCCCGTCAAGACCCTGTCGGTCAGCCTTACCGGGCCGCGCTGTGCCCTGCGTTGCGCTCATTGCAACGGGCACTATTTGCAGCATATGCAGCCCATCTGGGACGTGCAGGCCAATGGGGCGACGAGTTGCCTTATTTCCGGCGGCTGTGACGCTTTGGGGCGCGTGCCAGTGACCGCACACCTGGCGCAGGTGGCCGCGTTGCGCGAGGGGCGGCGGCTCAACTGGCATGTGGGCCTGATTGATGAAGAGACGATGCGCGCCATCGCCCCGTATGTAGACGTGGTTTCCTTTGACGTGGTGGGCGACGCCGAGACGGCGCGTGAGGTGTATGGGCTGGACCTGACGCTGGATGATTATATGCGTACCCTGTCCATGTTGCGGCGGTACGCGTCGGTGGTGCCCCATCTGACCATCGGGCTGCGCGGCGGGAAACTGAGCGGCGAGCGGGCGGCGCTGGATGCGCTGCAACGCGTCGGCGTGGAAGAGTTGATTTTCATCATCCTGATCCCCACGCCCGGCACGGCCTACGCCGATTGCGCTCCCCCGCCCGTGGACGAGGTGGCGGACCTTTTCCTGCAAGCCAGGGTCATGTTGCCGGAAACCCGCCTGCTATTGGGGTGTATGCGGCCCCACGGGGCCTATCGGCAGGCAGTGGACGAACTGGCGGTGCGCGCTGGCCTGAATGGGATGTTCAGCCCTACCCGCATTGCAGAACATACGGCCATCGAGTTGGGCCTGGAAATTGAATGGGGAGAAGAATGCTGCGCCCTACCGTAGAGGATGAACACAACATGCCCGCGTCTGAGCAGGAAAACCAGTGGCGCGTCTCGTCGGGGACGGCGGCGGTGCTGGGGTTGTGCAGCCTGCGAATGGAGGCGGCCCCCACGACGGCGTATTTGATGTTGGGAGAGCGTTGTGCGCGCAATTGCGCGTTCTGCACGCAGGCCCGCGCCAGCCACGCGCACGCGGCGGCGTTATCGCGGGTGATCTGGCCGCTCTTTCCAGAGGATCAGGTGGTGGCGGCCCTGGCGCGTGCTCATCGGGAGGGGAGCATTCGGCGGGCTTGTTTCCAGGTTACCATCAGCCGGGGTTATCTGGAGCAGAGCGAGCGGGCCGTCTCGACCCTGGCGCGAGCCTGCGAGATACCCATATGCGTTTCGGTTGCGCCGCGCAACCCGGAGGATGTGGGGCGGTTGCTGGCAGCCGGGGCGCAACGCGTGACGATTGCGCTCGACGCCGCCTGCGAGCGGGTGTATGATCGGGTCAAAGGGGGAAGCTGGGCGCAAACCCTCTCCCTGTTGACCGAGTGCGCTGCGCTCTATCCGGGACACATCAGCACACATTTGATTGTGGGACTGGGCGAAACCGAGCGCGAGATGGCCGAGATCATGCAACGGCTACACGACCTTGGCGTTACCATCGGGCTATTCAGCTTTACGCCGGTGGCTGGCACGGCGCTGGCCGACTGCTCTTCCCCGGATTTGCTGCATTATCGGCGCATGCAGGCGGCTCACTGGCTGATTACAGGCGACCTTGCCCGCGCAGAAGCCTTTGGTTACAATAGTCAAGGGCAACTGGTGAACTATGGCATGTCGCCCGATCGTTTGCGCGAGCTTTTGGCGGAGGGAACAGCCTTCCGCACATCGGGTTGCCCTGATTGCAACCGCCCCTATTACAACGAGCATCCCGGCGGCCCACTATACAACTATCCTCGCCCCCTGACCCGCCAGGAGACAGACCGCGAAATCGACGCTCTACTAGATACCCTCGACGGTTAGCGCAGAACAGCGAGGCCGAAACTGGCCTCGACCATCATCCTGATAGTGTCTATCATCCTGATAGGGTTTGCCATTCTGAAAGGGTGAAAATCTGGAGGCAAAGGCGCTGATATGGTGAAAAAGACGGAACTCTATGACCGGCACGTCTCTTTGGGGGCCCGGATGATCGAGTTCGCTGGCTGGTTGCTGCCTGTGCAGTACCCGACTGGCCCCAAGGAAGAGCACCACCGCGTGCGAAACGTGGCCGGGTTGTTCGATATTGCCCATATGGGGCGGATTGTCGTTCGTGGCCGCGACGCGCTGCCCTTCTTGCAATGGATCATGACGGCGGACGTGGACTCTTTTAGCATGGGGAGCGCCAACTATTCGCTGATGTGCTATGAGGACGGCGGCGTGATAGACGACGTGTTCATCTATCATCTGCCCGACCGCTATTTTCTGGCGGTCAACGCGGCCAATAGCGCCAAGGACACCCGCTGGATGCAGTATCATCATGATGGGTTGGATGTCAGCGTAGAGAACATCTCCGACGAGACGTACATGCTGGCCCTTCAAGGCCCCAAGGCCGAGGAAATCCTCAATCCCCTGTGCGCCTGCGATCTGACCGAGCTGGCGTTTCACACGGGCATCGAAACAGAGGTAGTTGGCGTGCCCGCGCTGGTGGGCCGAACCGGCTATACAGGCGAAGATGGCTTTGAACTGTATTTCTCTGCCTCCGAGGCGGGCCTGATCTGGGACAGCATCATGGAGAGCGGCCAACCGAAAGGGCTATTGCCCATTGGTCTGGCTGCTAGAGACTCGTTGCGATTCGAGCCGTGCCTGCCGTTGTATGGACAAGAGCTTACGGCTACGGGCAACCCGCTGGAAGCGGGTTTGGGCTGGGCGGTTGCCATGGACAAGCCCGGCTTTATCGGGCGTGAGGCGCTGTTAAAAGTGCGGCTGGAGGGAGCCAGGCGCAAGCTGGTGGCTTTCAAGATGACCGACCCCGGAGTGCCCCGGCACGGCTACAAGGTGGTTGTGGACGGGGAGGTCTG
>JAAYXX010000546.1 GCA_012515695.1 Chloroflexota bacterium | reverse complement strand
TGCTGCTGTTTGCGAGCCTTCACCACCTCCTTCGAGAAATACCACGACGGCGATTTCTGGGTCCTCAAACGGAGCAAAGGCTGTGAACCACGCGTGGGTGGGTAGTGTGCCGTCTGGGTTGAGGATCAGATTGCCGTGCTCATCCACCGCCGGATACTCTGCCGAACCGGTCTTGCCAGCCACGCGAACGCCTGGCACCTGGGCCAGCCGTGCCGACCCTCGTTCTACGGCCTGAAGCATTCCCTGGCGAACTAGCTCGATATTCCGCTGTGATACCTCCAACTGCCGGATCGGTTCCGGGGCGGGCATATCAATGACCCGTCCTTCCGCGTCTGTGACCTGGTAAACAAGCTGCGGTCGGTAGAGCGTGCCCTTGTTGGCGATGGCTGCCGTGGCGTTGACTACCTGCAAAGGGGTAGCCAGGATAAAGCCCTGCCCGATGGATGCGTTGTACGTATCGCCGGTCAGCCAGTGTTCGCCATAGTTCTGTCGCTTCCACTGATCGCTGGGGATCAGCCCTGCGAGTTCGCCGGGGAGGTCGATGCCCAAACGCTCGCCATAGCCAAACATGTTGGCATACTTGGCCAGCCCCTCGTAACCCAACCCCCTGAAATCGCGATACCCGCCGATGGCCTGGTAGAAAAAGATGTCACACGACTGGGCGATGGCATCCACGACGTTCAATGAGCCGTGGCCCGCCCGTCGCCAGCAGTAGAATGGCTGGGCCAGGCTCCAGTCGTCGGGGGCGTAGCGGTTGGGCAGGTATAGCGTACCGTTGCAGGTGAGGCGTGTGGAGACGTCTACGGCGTGTTCCTGCAACGCTCCGGAGGCGGACACGATCTTGAATGTCGAGCCGGGAGGGTATTGCCCGCTGACAGCGTGGTTCATCATGGGGCGGTTTTCGTCGGCCAGCAGCGCGGCATAGTCCTCGTACGAGATTCCGCCGGAGAACAGGTTATTGTCATAGTTGGGCAGCGAGACGCTGGCAAGGATGGCGCCCGTGCGCGGGTCCATCACGATGGCTACGCCCACTTTGGACTTGGCCTTGGCCATGCCCTGGCGCAGCACATCTTCGACAAAGCGTTGCAGATCCAGGTCGATGGTCAGCAGTAAATTGTTGCCTGGAATGGGCGGCTCGGAGGCCAGCACGGCGACTTCGCGTTCATAGGCGTCCACCTCGATATGCTTCTGGCCTTTGGTCCCGCGCAGGATATCCTCCAGGGAGTATTCGATGCCTGCCAGCCCGATCATGTCATCGGTTTCATAGCCCGCTTCTTTGTCACTGATGTAACTATCCAGCCAGGTTTCGGGGATAGAGCCGACATACCCCAGCAGGTGGGCGGTGAGGGGGCCGTCCAGGTACTCGCGTAGCGGTTCGGCTGTCACGACGACGCCGGGGAGCTGCAGGTGTTCTTCTTCCAGAATGAACGCCGCCTCCCGATCTACGTTGGTTGCGATGCGTATGGGGCTCCAAATGGCTAACTTGCGCCATTGACCAAGCGTGCGGTCATCCAGGATGCTCAGGATGGTCTTTTTGGGCGTGCTGGTTTCCGGGCTGGGCGTCTCGGTGGTCTCGGCGGTCGCCTCGGCGGGGCTATCCGTACTGGCAGGGGCCGGCGAAGGCTGGGGCGTCGGGGTGGGTTCCAACCCGCTAGGGATGCCGACCAACTCGCTGATACGCTTCAGCACGCGCTCAAATTCGGGGTCGTCTTCATCTGGCAGGCCGCCGGGCACGATGCTTACCGTAAAGCTGGGGATGTTGCGTACCAACATGCGCCCGTAACGGTCATAGATGATGCCTCTGGGGGCGTCTATGGGAACCAAGCGAAAGCGGTTGGTGTCTGCGGATCGCTGATAGGTCTCGGAGGAAACGATCTGCAATTCCCACAGCCGGAGTCCGAGCACGCTGAACGACAGGAGGACAACGACTCGGAAAATGATAAAGCGGGACTTGACGTACCAGTCTTTCATTCTACTCCCACTCTGCGGGTTTGGGGCGCATATGACTGCATAGCCAGTATACCAGCAAGTACACGAGCGGCATGCAGACTGTATTCACGAGCAACGAGGGAGCGATTACGCGCCAGAGCGTAGGCCCCCACAACAGGTCACGCCCGGTAATATCGAGCAGCACCATGAAAATCCCGTTGTAAACCAGGGTGGCTACGAGGACAGCAGTATAGGGCCAGACGCGAACCGTGCGAAAGATATTGATCTCTCCGAGGCCGACCAGGTAGTTGACTGCTACCAGGCTGATGGTCGTCAGGCCAAAGGGCGCGCTGGATAGAATATCTGTGGTGATGCCGCCCACGAGGCTGACCAACAGCCCCTCATGCGCGCCACCGATCAACACGGTTGCCACGACGAACAACAGGACCAGGTCGGGGGATACCCCGAAAATCCTGATTCTGGTGATAATCGTAGATTGCACCAGCGCCACTACTGCCAGTAGCGCCGCCAAGACGTACGCGTTGATCGTAGAACTGCCGCGATTCATGGATGCCTATGCCCTCAAGCTCGACTATTGGCGAACGCGAGTCATTGCGCGACTGCCGGACCTGTGGTCTGCAGATGGCGGGTTTGCTGCTGTGGTTATGGGCTGTTCTCCACCACCTCGCCCTCGACTGCCTCACTTTCCTCAGGCGCAAAGCTGAGTAGTACCATGACCGATTCCAGGTCATGCAGGTTCACCAGAGGCACCAGCCGCGCCTCTTGGAATATTTCGACGTCTTTTTGCGTGACGCTGGCGACCTGGCCGATGACCAGCCGGGCGGGAAAGTTCCCGCCCAGGCCCGACGTGAGCACCAGGTCGCCTGGGGCCACCGTGTCGCCCTGGGGGATATAGCGCATAATCAGCTCATGGCCGGGGTAGCCCTGCACCATACCCGTGGCGCGGGTGCGCTGGATGATGCTGCTCACCGAGCTAGAGGCATCGGTAATCAGCATAACCTTGGACGAGTTGATGCTCACCTCGCTGATGCGGCCCACCAGGCCCTGGTCGATGATCACGGGCATGCCCGTTTCCACGCCATCTGCTGCGCCCCGGTCAATGATCAGGTATTGCAGCAGGTTGTTCGGGTCACGACCGATGACTTCTGCCGACAACAGGCGATAGTTTGGCACGGCGCTCTTGAAGTTGAGCTGCCGTCGCAGCGTTTCGTTTTCGATCTGCGCTTCCTGAAGTAACACGATCTGGTTGCGCAGACGACTGTTCTCGTCTCGCAGTTGCTCGTTCTCCTTTTGCAGGGAGAACAAATGGCCGATGCCGTTCGCCACATGGATTACGGGTTGGGCCATACGCTCCAAAGCGAACTGCACGGGTGAGACGATGTACGAAACGGTATCGCGAATCGGGTTGGGTTTGCCGGTCTGGTCCAGGACCATCCAGGCCAGGATCAAAGCAAGGATGAGGATAACGACAATGGCCCGACTACGTAGAGCATTCACACGTTTGTATCCTGTTGAGCCGCTTGCGATTAGTTATCAATTTCAGTGCGCGCGAGCCGCCAGCGCCCCTCGCTGGGTTGCGGCCAGAACTTGATGATAGCGGTCCAGGTCGGCAACGATCTCGCCTGCTCCTCGCGCTACACAGGTAACCGGGTCTTCGGCGCGATATACGCGCATATGGGTTTCTTCGGAAAGGCGCTCGGGCAACCCCTGAAGCAGCGAGCCGCCGCCTGCCATAGCGATACCCTGTTCCATCAGGTCGGCCACCAGTTCGGGTGGTGTTTCGTCCAATGTGGCCCGCACGGCCTCGACGATTACGCTCACCGGGCCGGAGAGGGCTTCGCGGATTTCCACGCTGCTGACTTCGATGGCGTCGGGCAGGCCGGTGATCAGGTTGCGCCCGCGCACGGTGATGGTCTGTTCTTCGGGCAGGGGATAGGCCGAGCCGATGGCGATTTTGACGCGTTCGGCCATGCGCTCGCCGATCAGCAGGTTGTACTTTTGACGGGCGTACTGGATGATTTCATCGTCCATCTCGTCTCCCGCCACGCGAATGGAGCGGCTGACCACAATACCGCCCAGGGAGATGACGGCGACCTCGGTGGTGCCGCCGCCGATGTCAATGATCATGCTGCCCACCGACTCGCTCACGGGCAACTGTGCGCCGATGGCGGCGCCCATAGGCTCGTCCACCAGATAGGCTTCGCGAGCGCCTGCGCTGAGGGCAGCTTCGTGGACGGCTCGTTTTTCCACTTCGGTCACGCCGCTAGGGATACCCACCACTACGCGGGGGCTGGGAACCAGCAGGTGCTTGCGCTCGTGGACCTTGTGGATGAAATAGTGCAACATCTTTTCGGTGATATCAAAATCCGAGATAACGCCATCTCGCAGGGGGCGGATGGCGATGATATTGCCGGGGGTGCGCCCGACCATCTCTTTGGCTTCTGCGCCGATGGCGAGCGGCTTTTTGCTGCGCTTGTCAATGGCGACTACCGAAGGCTCATTTATGACGATCCCTTGTC
>JAAYXX010000545.1 GCA_012515695.1 Chloroflexota bacterium | reverse complement strand
TGCGCGACCACATCGAACGCGCCCGCAAACGTCACATCCTCCCGCTGCGCCAGCCCTTTGGCGTGGGCCTGGGCGATTCCACCACTGCCAATGAATGCGATGCGCATGGCACTCTCCTTTGCAGCAGATGATAGGGGTTTCAGGCGAGATCCAACGCTCCTCGCAAGGATTCCTCCTCCGGGATGGTGGGCTTGTATTCCAGCCCCACATACGCGTCATATCCGGTGACGTCGATGGCCTGGAAAATAGCCCGGTAGTTCAGTTCGCCCTTGGTGAGTTCGTTGCGCCCGGGGTTGCCCGCCGAGTGAAAGTGACCGATCTCTTGAATGTAGGTGGTCAGGTTGTGGATGATGTGCCCTTCCTGCACCTGCTGATGGTATATATCCATCAAAATCTTGACCGCGGGGGAGCCGATCTCTTGCACCAGGTCAACCGCCTGCGTCATTTTGGTCAGCCAATAGCCGTGGTGATCCACCAGCGTGTTCAGCGGTTCGAGCACCAGCGTCAGGTCGTTCTCCTCGGCGATGCCCGCAATGGCGGCCACGTTTCGCACCACCCGGCGGCGGGTGATCTCATAGCTCTCGTCATCAAACACGTTGCCGATGGTGCAAATGACCGTACGGCAGCCCAACTCGCGGGCGACGGCGGCAGTGTCGCGCATGCCCTGCACCAACCCGGCGGTGGCGTTGCGCTTGTTCAGGCTGCTCCCCGGCTCCAGGCACAGCGCGGCGATGGGCAGGCCCGTCTCGCGCATGGCCTCTTGAATCTTGGCGATGTCCTTGTTCTTCCAGCCCCAAAACTCGAACGCCGGAAAGCCCAGCGCCGCCACCCGGCGGATACGCTCCTCATAGGGCAGCTCACGCCAAAACATCTCGATGCAAACTGATAGTTTGACCATCGTATAACCTCCTATTCGCGATAGAGCATGTGTTGTTCATCTACCCTGCAACATCAGATGTATCAAGTACGTGCCGCCCGCTTGAGGCGCGTCAGATGGCGGCGGCCGCCTCGCTGTCGAGATAGAGCACCGCCTGCGAGTGACGCCGCATGATCGTGGCGGGGCAAGCCGTGGTGATGGGATCGCGCAGGGTGCGCGTGACCGCCTCGGTTTTGGTAGGGCCGGGGACGATGCAATACACCCAACGCGCAGCCATCAGCGCGGGCATGGTCATGGTCAGCGCCGTCTGGGGCACCTCGTCAATGCGCGCAAAAGCCCCATCATGGACCTGTTGCCACCGACAGGTCTGGTCAAGCTGCACCAGCTTGACGGCCTGCGGGTCATCGAAATCGGCGACGGGCGGGTCGTTAAAGGCCATGTGGCCGTTCTCCCCGATGCCCGCGCAAACGATGTCCAGGGGTTCCGCCTGAAGCAGGACCGCGTAGCGGCGACACTCGGCCTGTGGGTCAGTGGCGTTGCCATTGATATATTGCACGCTGCCGGGCTTGACCCGGTCGAACAGCCGCTCGCGGAGGAAATTGCCAAAGCCCTGGGGGGCGCGGGGGTCCAGCCCCACATACTCATCCATGTGAAAAGCCTGCACCCGCTGCCAATCCAGGTCAGGAATGCTGGTCAACGTGGCGAGGAACTCGTTTTGAGAGGGGGCGGCGGCAAAGACCATACGCACATGCGGCTGGTGGGCCAACAGCTCCCGCATGCGCTGGGCCACATCGAACGCGGCGGCGGCGCCCATCTCCTGGCGGGAGGCGTAAACCTGCACGGCGAGCGTATCCACAGAGAGGGTACGGACTGGCTGCGGGCGTTGATCCATCGTGGAACCTCCTTATATGTCCAGGCGGTCATAGCATAACGCAGCGCCCGAAAAGAGCGCTGCGCGTGACATCAAAATATCAGTTGGAAGGGGGTGCGCGTACCTGGCGCAAACCGGCCAGGCAATTACCTGCCGTCAGTCATAGGCGCGGGGCGCACTTCCTCGATCAGCTTGAACTTGACCAACAACGTCAACACGGCGTTACTGGCAAGCACTGCCTGGAGGACAACCCCCACGAATGCCAGGGGAATCAGCCCCAACCCGATGCTGATAGCCAGAAAGATCAGGCTAAACACGCCGGTGAAAAAGGCATAGAAGGGGTTGGCCAGGACCAAAAAGGCCGCATTGCGCCAGGCCCGCAGCAGATTGGGTTGATCTTGCTCGATCAACAAGGGCCAAAAGTACATCTGCATGATGGCCCAAAAGACGAACAGCGCGATGAACATGCCGCCCAGCATGATGCCGAAAATGCTTTGCAGAAACGTCGGGTAGAACTGGATATCGACATAGATAATCGCAATCACTGCCAGATTCGCCAGGAACCACAGCAGGCCACGCCACCAATACTTTTTGACGCCTCCGATGAAATCGGAAAAGTGGAATGTCTTGCCGTGGGCGACGATACTGCCGACAACATAGATTCCGGGAATGGTCGCGGGGAACAGCAGGACAAACAGGACAAACGCGGCGATTGAAACGATGACATTACCCAGGCTCAACAGCAGAACAGGCAAGCCGACTACCGCAAAGAACCAGGCCATATTCACGATGATCAGGGAATATAGCTCTTCCCAGGTATCCTTCAGCGTAAGCAACAGCACAGAAAAAGCATCTTTGATCATCATGATGGCACTCTCCTTGGGTACAACGCAAAGCACAACCAGCAAGCGACGTCGCTCGCAGCGGCTAACAGCCAGCGGCTGACAGCCCACCTACATTCAACGGCAGGAAAGCATCCTACAACAGGGTATCTTGCCCCGTTGGCAAGAGCCAGGGGTTACAACAGACAAGGCCACGCGGGGCCTGCCCGTGACTGCCCTATCAGGGAACCCGTTACTTGCGCCCGCGACGCTGCCGCTTGCGCGCTTCCTCGAAAGCTACTTCAAAGGCCGTGGGGAGGCGGCTTTCCGCCTGCATATCGGCCAGGTTTGGCTCGCCTGCGGCTTCTTCTTCTTGTTCCTGCTCAAGGTCTTTCATCGTCAACGAGATGCGGCGCTTACGCGCATCAACTTCGATGATGCGGACCTGAACTTCGTCGCCGATCTTGACCACTTCTGATGGATGCTTCACAAAGCCGCTGGACATCTCGGAAATATGCAGCAGCCCATCCGTCTGTGCGCCAATATCGACAAAGGCCCCGAAATCAACCAGCCGCACGATCTTGCCGGTGACGATGGAACCCTCTTCCAGGTTCTTCAAGGGGGTTTTGCCTTCCCCTTCGTCTCCGGGAACGGTCAGGCTGATACGATTGCCATCCAGATCGACCCGGCGCACGATTACGTCAATCGTGTCCCCGACCTTCAAGGTCTTGTCAATTCCGGCCCGTTTCAGCGTCGATATATGCGCCAAACCATCCCGCCCCACACCGATGTCGATAAAGGCGCCAAAATCGACGATGTTGCGCACCTTGCCCTTGACCCTGGTACCTGGCTTCAGTGCTTCAAGCTTGTCCGAAGGGGCTTCCCCTTCCTTCTTGGCTTCGCCCGCAGACTCGGTTGTAGAGTCGGGAGCCTTGTTTGTCCCGGTTTCCTCGGTATTGGCAGTCGCGTCAATTGAGGTCTGACCTTCCTGGTCTACCCCAACCATGTCCTCACTATCCATTGCTCCCGATTCCCTCATTTCATACAGATTTCCCAGCACGAACCGACGAGTATTATTGCATATTCATGCCGTCAAGTCAAATCCCTTGGGCCTCAGCCTGGGCCGCAGAGCACCCACCTTAAACCGCAAGCAAAACAGACAAGTCAACAAAGCGATCCTGTTGAGATTACCTGTTGGCTGCATGCATATGGCTCTCCAAGGGGGACGGGCGACAGGTTGGGGGGCCTGCCGCCCGTCGGGGGATATGTGGGGTAATATGCTGATGTGTAAAACCTAATAACGGAACTGGCCGTTATCAGCTAATTCATGGCGGGTTATCCACCCTTGTAACTCTTGAGCGAATCCCTGAAAAGTTTTGGCCTTGATCGAAGTAATCGCAGCCAGTTCTTCTGGTGTCAGGTCAAAACTACGCAGTGTCTCTGGTGCTTGATTCAGCAGATTGTGCCGAAATGACGAATCCACCAGA
>JAAYXX010000544.1 GCA_012515695.1 Chloroflexota bacterium | reverse complement strand
GACCCGTCAGCGCAGGTCGGACAGGGTGTCAGAAAAATAGAGGAGTTGTCGCTGACAATATCGCCTGAACTGCCGCCACCACTGCGGCCCATAGCGAAAATGCTCGGCCAGACGCTCTTTGATGGAGGCCGGTCTGTCGCCCGATGCACCTCCAACAAATAGCGACTGGGAGGCCCAGGCAGGAACCACTACGTTGAGCGCCTTGGGCACTACCTGAATTCGCACGGGGGTATATCCCGACATTTCCCCATCCAGATGCAGGGGCAGTGGTGTGCTTCCGCTAATTTCTATATCCCTGGCCTGATAAACCTCTACCTTGGGGTCATGCCGGTGCATACCCAGAAGAGCCTTCACCAGATGGCGGATCAAGTCCAGGGTGTTATCCCCTTTAAAGACATACACATCCAGCAGGCCGTCATCCAGCCGGGCTTCCGGGGCCACCATGACAGAACCGCCGTAGAATTGGGCGTTGGCTATCAGGATCAACAAAGCGCGCTGGCGCACGGCCTCGCCATCAATCACGATGGTTACCCGCGTGCCGCGCATCACCAGGCTCAGGGCAAGGGTAGTCACCAGGTAGGGCAGATTGCCGAGGTTGCGACGAATCTGGCGATGGGGTTCCACTTCACGCGCCACCTGGGCGTCGAAACCGATGCCTGTCCAGAGAACAAAGTAGCGGTCGCCCGTTTTGCCGACGTCTATCCGGTGGACATCGCCGCTCACCAGAATCCGGGCAGCATCCAGCAGGGCATGGGGGTTCTTGATGCTCCATATTGGCAAGTCCATCATGCGCGCCCAGACGTTGCCGGTGCCTGCCGGGAGCACTCCTAGCACGCAATCCGAGCCGACCAACCCGTTGGCAACCTCGCCGAGTGTTCCATCCCCGCCCACGGCAATAGCCATATCGTATGACTGCTCGACTGCCTCTCTGGCATAGGCAAGGGCATCTCCTGGCCCCAACGTCTCACGCAGGCCCACTTCCCAACCAAAGGATTCCAGGTACTTGACCACCTGGGCCAGATCTGTTTTGATATCGTGTTGACCCGCTACGGGGTTATAAATCAACAGTGCTTTCATGCCTCCAACTATACCCCGAATGGCCTTACTTGTCCAGCACTTGACAATCCAGGTGAGGGGGTAGAAAATGCCCCTATGCCAGTCGTTGACTTTCACACGCATATTTTACCGCCCGAATTCATCATGCGGCGGGCCGACCTGTGCGCGCGCGACAGGTGGTTCAACCTGCTGTATGCCAACCCGCGCGCCCGTCTGGCCTGCGCTGAGGATTTGGTGGCGTCGATGGATCAGGCGCGGGTAGACGCCTCGGTGGTGTTTGGCTTTGCCTTTGCCGATGCGGGGCTGTGCGCTGCCTGTAACGCCTATGTGCTGGAGGCGGCGCAGCAGTACCCGGGCCGCTTGCTCCCCTTTCTGACGGTCAACCCGCTTGCCGGGGAAACGGCTCTCCGGCAGGCGATTGATGGGCTGGAGGCCGGGGCCGTCGGCATTGGCGAACTCATGCCCGGCGGCCAGGGGTTTGCCCTGACCGATTTTGCCTGCCTGGACCCGCTGCTGGAACTGGCGCGGGAAGCCGGGGTCCCGCTGATGTTTCATGTCAACGAACCCGTGGGGCATACTTATCCGGGCAAGGGGGATCAGGGGCCGCAACAGGCGTTTCAACTGGCCGAGCATGCCCCCAGCAATACGCTGGTCTTTTCGCATTGGGGCGGCGGCCTCCCCTTCTACGAGCTGATGCCCGAAGGGAGCGCGGTGCTGGCCAATACGTACTATGATACAGCAGCCTCGCTGTTCCTGTACGATGACGCCATCTTTCGCCATGTGGCTGCCTGGGCCGCGTCCAAAATCCTGTGGGCCACCGACTACCCGCTTATCGGGCAGGCGCGATTCTTGCGGCGTATGCAAAAGCTGGGCCTGGAAAGCGACCTGCTGGATCGGTTGCTGGGCGGCAACGCCCTGACCCTGTTGAACCGAGCCAAGAGCCAAGGGATGGAGAAGCGATAGATGGAATCTGTACGCGTGTTTATCGCCATCGAATTGAGCAGCGAGATTCTGATCGCCCTGGAAAAGGTGCAGCGACAGTTGGAGCAAGAGCCGGGCGGCGAGGCCGCTCGCTGGACGGACAAGAACAGCATTCACCTGACGCTGAAATTCCTGGGGGAGGTGCCCCGCGAGCGGTTGGACGCTATCACCCAGGCCATGCGGCTGGCGTGCAGCCGTCACGCTCCGTTCGACCTGACTGTCGCCGGGCTGGGCTGCTTTCCCAATGCGCGCCGCCCGCGCATTGTGTGGGCCGGGGTGCAAGAGCCTACCGGCGACCTGTTGGCGCTGCAAGCGGACATTGAGCAAGAGTTGGCCCGCGCCAGATTCCCCAAAGAAGAGCGGCGCTTTACCCCCCACCTGACCATCGGGCGCACGCGCAAGACGGCCCGCCCGCAAGAGGTCGAGGCGCTGGGCAGCCTGGTGGCCGCCAGCCCGGTAGGGGAATTGGGGAATATGCGGGTGACGGGTGTTGCGCTGATGCGTAGCGACCTGCGGCCCCAAGGTGCCATCTACACCCAGTTGTTTGAAGCGAGCCTGTGCGAGGGGTGAGGCGGCGGAAAGCGGAACTTGGACCGCCGCCATCCTTGGCGGCTTGCAATTATGCCGGCTGGAAGCCGGCGGTCCCAATGATGCTGGCATTATCGTGGCCGTCCCGCATATCGGGTACACCACGACAAGGTTTGACATTGCTTTCAAACTTGTGCAGAATAGCTTTTGATCCCGCAATTGACTATCAACTTTTCTCATTCATCCAAAGGAGGGCAACATGGTAAGTGGTAAGAATGAGGAGGCTTTCTTCCCCCGCAAGCTACGTATGGGCATGGTTGGAGGGGGCCGTGACGCCTTCATCGGGGCAGTCCATCGTCGCGCAGCTATGCTAGAGGGTGCTGTCGATCTGGTGGCCGGGGCCTTTTCCTCAACCCCGGAGAAATCCCTGGCTTCTGGCAAAGACCTGTATATTGACGAGAGCCGCATCTATGGCAGCTATCAGGAGATGATCGAGAAGGAACTGGCGCTGCCCGAAGATGAGCGAATCGACTTTGTATCCATTGTGACGCCCAACCACATGCACTACCCCGTCGCCAAGGCGTTCGTCGAGGCTGGCTTCCACGTGGCCTGCGACAAGCCTATGGTGCATACCGTCGAACAGGCGATGGACCTGATCAAGGCGGTCAAGGAACACGACGTGGTCTTTGCCGTAACCTACAACTATACCGGTTACCCGATGGTCAAGCAGGCTCGTTGTATGGTAGAGAATGGCGAGCTGGGCAAGATTCAAAAAGTGATCGTCGAGTATCCCCAGGGCTGGCTGCTGGACCGCATCGAAAACGAGGGCAGCAAGCAGGCCGCATGGCGCACCGACCCCAGCCGCTCCGGTATCTCGGGCTGCATCGGCGATATTGGCTCGCACTGCGAGAACCTGGTCTCCTATATCACCGGCCTGGAACTGGACACGATTTGCGCCGACCTGACCACCTTTGCGCCCGGTCGCCTGCTGGATGATGACGGCAACATCCTGCTGCGCTTCAAGAACGGGGCCAAGGGCGTTCTCACCGCCTCGCAGATTTCCCCCGGCCAGGAAAACAGCCT
>JAAYXX010000543.1 GCA_012515695.1 Chloroflexota bacterium | reverse complement strand
GCCGAGTGACATAAAGCCCACATCTGCGCGGCCATTGCCGAGGACGGTGGCCCCGACGGCGCTGACCCAGGCGGGCTTGCTGTCCAGCAGATAGTTGAAAATCGAGATGTCATGGGGGGCCAGGTCCCACAGGGCGCTCACGTCGTTACGGATAGGCCCCAGGTTGGTGCGGCGAGAGTAGAGGTAGTAGAGCTTGCCCATGTCTCCCTGCGTGATATAGTCCTTTACCTGGCGTATTCCGGCGTTATAGAGAAAGGTGTGGCCGATCATCAAGGTGAGTCCCTTGGACTCGGCCAGGTTGAGCAGTTCCTCTGCATCGCTGACCCTGGTCGTCATGGGCTTTTCGACGAGCACGTGTTTGCCCGCCGTGAGGTATTCGCTGACAATGGGATAGTGGCTCGATGCCTCTGTGCAGACGACTACAGCGTCGACGTCTGGCGATTTCAACAAGTCTTGATGGTTCGTTGTCGAGTGCAGGCAGGGAAAGCGTTTTTCGACTTCGGCCAGACGTTCGGGCCGACGATCGCATACAGCCTTGACTTCTGATTCGCCGAGTTCTTCGAAAACTCGCACATAGTTGATACCCCAATAACCACAACCGATAATACCGATACCTATTCTATCCATCGCTTACCTCACGCGGCTCCGCGCCTCTGTATCATCACAGGAATGGTAAGGA
This sequence comes from Chloroflexota bacterium, assembly GCA_012515695.1. Classification (GTDB taxonomy): domain Bacteria; phylum Chloroflexota; class Anaerolineae; order UBA1429; family UBA1429; genus JAAYXX01. The sequence goes on along the minus strand of JAAYXX010000543.1, from coordinate 2,900 downwards.
AGAGGATTTTCAGGTCTAGCCAGATGGATTGATGGTTGATATATTCGATGTCCAGGTGGGCCATCTCATCCAGCGTGACCCATCCTCTTCCTTTGACCTGCCACCATCCGGTGATACCGGGCTTGGCCTCTAGTCGTTTTCTGTGCCACGGCTCGTACTCGGCCACTTCGTAGAGTGGCACTGGCCGTGGACCCACCAGGCTCATTTCACCACGTAGTACGTTCCAGAGCTGTGGCAGCTCGTCCAGGCTGGTTTTTCGCAGGATGTGGCCCAACCTGGTGACGCGCTGGTCGTTGGTCATTTTCTTGATGTGATTGTCGTCATTCAGCTTGCCGTGAATCCAGTCATGAACGTATTTTTGATGTGCGGTCTGATCGCAGTTGCTATACATAGAGCGAAATTTGTACATGGTGAACGGGCGCTGTTTCCGCGTGCGGGGGTCGTACCCCATACGTTCTTGCGCAAAGATTGCCTTGCCCGGGGAGTCAAGCCTGATCAATAAAGCGATGATGAGCATGAGCGGAGAGAGCACGATCAGAATAAAAGAAGCTCCCACGATATCCATCAGCCGTTTGAGGGTGTGATAGGCAGCCCTGTGCGCCTGGGAGTTGGTTGTTTGCTCGGTCGGTGGTTGGCTGATGGCTGGCCTATTATTGGCAGCGCGGCCAGTAGTTACCACCCAACCGTCATCCCAGGCGACAGGCGAAAATTCCTTCCAGGTTGCGTCCCTTCCGTCAGACAATTCTTCTTCCTTTTGTTCTTCTTCTTGTTCGAAAGATGCTAGATCGGCTGTGCACAATATGCCCTTGCCGTCTTGCATATACTATCCTCTTATCTTTATATCTAACACTTTATCCGATTTAGATGCGTTTGCATTGTTTGATTTGGATGTGCTGGGTGTTGGTTCCCCGCTATCTTGCATTGCGGGGCGTTTGCGGGGGATGGGGGCGTATGCATGACGACCGCTCCTATCTGGTTTGGCTTTGTTGAGCACAATGCCGAGCACTGTTGCGCCCGCCAGGCTCAACTGCCGTACTGCCTTCTGCACGCCATCTTCGGTGGCCTGCTTGCGCGCGGCGACCATCAGAACGCCGTCCATGAGCGGAGCCAACGCGGCTGCATCGGCAAAGGCCGACAAGGGGGGGCTGTCAAACAGTATTACGTCGGCTTTGCCAGCCATGCCCTTGATCAACTGCTCTATGCGGGCAGGGCTTTGCAACTCTGCTGGTCGTTCTACCGGCGGGCCGCTGGTGATGATGCTCAATCCAGGCAGGTTGGTGGTTTGCGTTGAGGTACTGAGGAGGCTCGGGTTGGCGAGAACGTTGGTCACCCCGCGCTTGTTGTCGGCTCCGAATGCCCGGTGCAGGGATGGATGACGGAGGTCCGTGTCCACTGCCAGGACCCGGTATCCATCCTGGGCGATCTGCATTGCCAGGTTGGCCAGCACTGTGGTCTTGCCTGCGCCGGATTCGGAGCTGGTGATCAAGAGGGCCAGCGGGCGAGAGAGTGGTGCTGAATCTGCGGGCCAGACGGTATTTGTCAGCACCCGAAAGGCATCTCCGGCGGGGCCGGGGTTGTCGGGCGCCAGCACTGCCGGGCCTTGACCGTGCTTTTGCTGCGCGTGCTGGCTGGGGATGACAGGCACCGAGGTCAGCACGGGCGCGTCAGGGATGTCCTTCAGGTCTTCTGACGAATCCACGCTGGAATCCAGGCCATCCACGGCGAACCCAACCACGAGTCCACCGGCGAGACCGAGCAACGTGCCCAGGGCGAGGTTGATATCCATGCGTGGGCTGCTGGGCATCGGCGGCAGTGCAGCAGGCTCTACGACATTGATGCTGTTCTCGAGCAGTGCCTCGCGCAGTTGGGCGTTATCGCGCTCTTCGATGAGCGATGCATACGCCTGCTCCTGGAGCCGGATGCGGCTGCTCAAGTCCTGGATGGCCTCCATTTCTAGTTGTGCTGTATTGGCGTCCAGAGCTGTCTGCAAGAGCGCCCTGTCTTGTCTGATATTTGCTTCCAAGGTAGCGATTTGCTCTTGAAGTATCTCGCCCTCGCTCTTGCCGGGGCCAGAGTAGACTTGCGGCCCCTGTTCGACCAGGAGGTCGCCGAGCGTGTTGGCGATTTGCATGGAGGTTTCGGGGTTTGGGGTGGTGGCTGTGATGCGGATGAGTTCGCTATTGGCCAGCAGTTCTACATCGAGCATTCGGTCAAGGTCTTGGGTGGTGACTCGCAGATTCAATCGGTTGATCACGTCTTCCAAAAAGGGGTGACTTTTGAGCAGATACACATAGGTGTTCATGATGCGTTCGGCGTAACCGAGGTCATAGTAGCTTACGTTGGCGTCTTGAACCTGAGCGATACGGACTACGGTTGAGGCGGAGTACAGCGGCGTCATTGCCGAACTGCCAAAATAGGCCACGGCGATGGAGACGACTGCGACGATCAAGATAATCCACTTGCGTCGCCAAATGGTCCTCAAGTAATCTTTCGTCTGCATTCCTCTATCTCCTTCGACTCGTCATGTGTGAATCATCGACATTACCCAGAGGGGATTACGCCGCTTGTACGGCGGAATGGTCGACGATTCTCCAAAGCAAGGGGGATGATATACATCCCGCCAGAAAGCCTGCCCGCGAGAGTTGGAGCGCCGTGCTCCGGTTTTCTCGTGGCATATGCTTCCGTTCCCCGAAAAGGCAGGCATGCCCTTGTGAGGACAGAGCCGCAGTTCCGATGGGTTCTATGGTACGTCGAGATATGGCCCGATCGGCCCAACAAAGAACGGAACCTGGCGACGTGGGAGCGACGCGGTTGGTTGCTGCGGATGTGATGTATCCGATCTATTGGGGTGCGGAGATAGGTCTGATGTGGGTGTAGTTGCGAAAGGTGAAATGTCTGTG
>JAAYXX010000542.1 GCA_012515695.1 Chloroflexota bacterium | reverse complement strand
CTTCGAGTCTACGAGCCTGCGGAGGTAGTACAGGCCATTCAGGTGACTGCCCGGCAGATCAAAGCGCCGCAGGTAGGAGCCGGTGGCTATCAGAAGCTTGTCATAGCCGATCTCCTCGCCCGATTCCGTAGTAATGCGCTTGCGGGTGGCGTCGAGGGCTGCGACGGGCGTTTCTAGCTTGACGGTTATACCCTTGTCTCGATAGAAAGCCTCGTCGTTGATCAGAATGCCCGCCTCGTCCTTTTTGCCCAGCAGGAATTTCTTGGATAAGGATGGTCGGTCGTAGGGCAAGGCGTTATCATTGGACACGATACACAGTTCGCCGGGCTGCACGTCGCGCCTGGCGAACTCTTTGGCGGCATATCCAGCCACCACTCCCCCACCGATGATTACATACTTGAACGCTTGCATATGGAATCTCCTTTTCACGTACTAACCGGATTATGCCCGGTGCTGTGAGCATCCAACCAGGTGATCATGCTGTGGATAGCGTCGGCTTGCGGTTCGTTGTGAATTTCGTGGTATAGACCTTCCCAGCACTTGAAGGTGCAATCGCTGGGCACGGAACTGGCAAAGCGGGCGGTAGCCTCGGCGCTGGTGATGCAGTCCTGGGCGCCGTGCATAAGAAGCAGAGGGGTCTCGCAGTTGTGCGCATGTTCCAGAATCCATTGTCCGCTCTCCATCAACGCGAGCGCCATCCGTACCGAGATGCGATCATGAACCAGGGAATCATTGACATAAGCCGATATCACCGCTGGGTCGCGCGAGAGATGACGAGTGTTCAGGCCGCTGGGCATAGTCAGATGAGGTACGACCTTCTGTAGCACGCGTGCCAGCAGCAGTTTGGCGCGGGGTGGAGTAAAGGCCAGGGCGAGCCACGGCGCAGAGATGACGGCTCCGGCTATGCTGTGCGGGTAGCGCAAGGCATAGTTGAGAGCCAGGTTGCCCCCCATACTGTGACCGTACAAAAAGCGGGGCGCTGTTGGGAAGCGGCCGGCGGCCTGGGCGAGCAGCAGGGTGATGTCATCGAGCAGGGTGGCATAGGTGGGAGCGTCTCCCCGCGCTCCTTCGGAACGCCCATGCCCGCGCAGGTCCGGGGCCAGCAGGACATAACCCGCCTGCGTGAGTGCCTGGGCAATAGGCGCGTAACGCCCGCTATGCTCTCCCAGCCCGTGTATGAGACAGACTATCCCCTTTTGGGGGGTGGTTGCCTGATCCGGTTGCGGCTGCCAGAGCCGGGCCAAGATATCGAGTCCGTCTGTCGTTTGCCATGCTAGTTCCTGGGTGTTCAATGGCGCGCCTTTCCCCCGCAGACGGCTGGCGGGTGTGCTGCAGAAGCGGGCACTGGAATGCGGCGAGAGTTGACGGTGGATGTGGTGTGATGGGAGTGGGTGGATCGGTCAAGCCCCACCCGCGGGTTGTGATGTCCACGGCGGTTTGGCTGCCCGCCATGCTCATGTTGTCGCGCTGGCTGCACACGAGCGCTATGACGGTATTCTAGCCGGCGACGGAGGGTGGTGTCAAGGGGGGGCGGCAGCATTTATGCCAGGAAACGGCGCGCAAGAGCGACATAACGCGTCGAAAAGGCGCGTTTGGCGTTGTCGTAGCGGCGAGCTTTTGATAGAATGGGCAGGCGATGTGCAGGCACAGCGGAGACGCCCTTGAGGAAAAAATCATGGATGCCAACGTATTCGTGCCAAGCGATAGGCTCAAGATCAAGTATTATTTGTGGGTCTGGATAACGTTTGTTGTGTTCATCTTGCCTTTCGTGTTGTTGGGGTTCGCGTCTGGCCTGGGCTGGGGATTTGTCGCGTTTTTCTTGTTTGCCAACGCGATCTGGATCGTGATCGCCCACCTGCTGATCGCGCCGTACTATCGTTCTATCTCCTACGAGCTAGGTGAAGAGGATATCATCGTGAGGAAGGGCATCATCACCAAGACGGAAACGATGGTGCCCTATCGTATGGTAACGAACGTCTCGGTAAAGCGAGGCCCGATGGATCGTCTGCTGGGCATGGGCACGCTGGAGGTGCACACGGCTGGTTACAGCCAGCAGGCCAAGGCGGAGGCGGATTTGCCGGGGCGGTGGAGTATGAGGTGGTGCGGCAGCGTGTGATGGCCGAGTTGCACCGCTATCGCGCGGGCGAGCCGACAGTGGGCCGCGAAATAGGGGGAGAACAGTCCATCGCAGCCAGTCGCGAGGAAGTTGAACTGCTGCGGCAGATACTCGCCGAGATCAAGGGCTTGCGCTCGTAGCATGGCCGTCGGTGGGCGACGCGTTCCGCTGGTGGGATCGATGGCACGTGGATGGGAGGCTGCGGGTAGCAATCGAGGCGCAGTACTGGGTGCCGCGGTTTTCTGGTAGCAAACACATGCATAGGAGGACAAGATGGCACTGAATCTTTTAACGACACTCAAAGGGTCCATGTTGGAGGGGTTTTACCCTGCTGGCTGGGATATGGCTCGCATTGATGCTTGTTGTAGTCATGCGCCTGAGGAAGTGACGGAGCGACAGCCCTTCTGGCATGAGGATTTCCGCCCGGTGCCGTGTGAGACGTTGGAAGATTTCAACGTTTTCATGGGGCACGAGATTGCGCTGGAAATCCGGCAGGCCAAGGAGGAGGGGCGCAAGCTGGCCCTGATTCTGCCCGTGGGGCCGATGGGGATGTATCGGTGGACGGTCTATTTCTTGCAGCGGTGGGGCGTTGATGCCCAGCACGTGTATGGTTTCAACATGGACGAGTGGGCCGACGCAGAGGGGAATACACTGCCGCCAACGGACCCCGGTGCTTTTCAGAACGCGATGGAGCAGGCTTTGTATGGGCCGCTAGGGTCGCTGACTGTGCCGGAGAAGCAGCGACATTTCGCCACTCGCGAGATGCTGCCGCGATACGCCAGCGAGATCGAGGCGCTCAAGCAAGACGGGGCCAGGCTGGTCGTCGTCTATGGGATTGGGCGGGTGTTTCATATCGCCTTCTGGGAACCGCACTTTGCAGGCGAGTTCGCTGCGTTGGATGCCTGGAAGGCGCAGACGCACCGGCTGGGGGCGCGGTTGCACCCTCTGACCATCGAGCAGAACGCCATCACCAGTTTCAAGAGCCGGACGACATTGGTGCCTTGCTTCGCCAACACGATTGGGCCGGGGCTGTTCTTGCAGGTGGACCGCGCCATTGGGGGAGCCGACGGCGCGCTGGGCCGGGGGATGCAATGGCAGGGAATGTCGTTGTGGGTGGCGCTGCGCTATGGCCCGGACAAGTGGGTTCCGGCGAGCTTTATGCCCACGATGCCCGGTGTGCTGTTCTTCCTCAAGGATTTGGCGGGGCCGCTAGCTGCCGAATGTAACTGACAATCAGCAAGGAGATCAGACGATGGACGAAATGCCAATAGGGGTCATCGTGTCGCTGGAGAGCGTGCTGTCTCGGGGCGTGGAGGGGATCACCGACCTGGGGTTGGCCGTGTGCCAGCTCAATAGCTGGAATCCCGAAATGTACACGCCAGAGAACGCAGCGCGAGTGGACGAGATACTGCGGGGCAAGGTGATGATTTCCAGCTTGTGGGCTGGGTGGCCACCGCCTGCTGTCTGGAATTTCATCGATGGTCCTCTCACGTTGGGGCTCGTCCCGGCGGCCTATCGCGCCCCTCGCATCGAGGCTCTGAAGCGAGGCGCGGATTTCGCCAAGTGGTTGGGGCTGACGGATGTTACCACGCACGTGGGCTTTATCCCCGAAAACCCGGCAACGACAGAGTACCGGGAAGTGGTGATCGCCATTCGAGAGGTGGCGAGCTATTGCCGACAGTTGGGCCTGTATTTCAACTTTGAGACCGGTCAGGAGACACCCATCACCCTGATGCGGACTATTGAGGATGTTGGTTTGGATAACCTGGGTATCAACCTGGACCCTGCGAACTTGCTGCTGTATGGTAAGGCTAACCCGATGGACGCTGTGGACATCTATCGCGGGCTGGTGCGGGGGGTACACGTCAAGGATGGGTGCTATCCGACGAATGGCCGCGAGTTGGGGCGGGAGACGCCGGTAGGGGAAGGGCTAGTGGACTTTCCCGTGTTGTTGGACAAGCTGGCGTCCTACGGCTTCCGAGGGCCGCTGATTATCGAGCGCGAGATCAGTGGGCCGCAGCAAAAAGAGGACATACTCAAGGCGAAGGCGTTCCTGGAGCAGATTATCCGGAACGGATAGAGGGGGAAGGGTGCATGGATCGCTGGGCAACGTGGCAGCAAGAGGCGCAAGCCATTGGGGCGATACTGAGGCGCGCGCCTGATTTCGACAAGAATCTACGCATTCCTACAGACGAGTTCAAGCGGCGCCAGCAGGCCGTGATAGATGCGCTGGCAGCCGCCGGGCTGGATGCAGCGGTGGTCTACTCGGACGAGCACTATTGTGGGGATGTGCCTTATCTGGGCGGCAACACGAATATCAGCATCGAGCCGGTGGCGGGGGTGATTGGCGCGAATGGCTTTCACCTGCTGGCGGGCCTGGAGGGGGGCTATGTGGCCGAACAGCTTGCTCCCCGGTCGGGGGCCAGAGTACACAAGGTAGAGATGCTAAAGCTGGCCGACGAGGATTACCCCATTGATGCCGAGCGCGTCGAGGATGTGATTGAGGAAGCCGCGGGCAAAAAGCCGCGCACCATCGGCCTGCTGACGCCGCGCGCGGTGTTCCCGGTGAGCCTGTACGGCTTTCTGGTTGGCTATTTGGGAGACGCCGGGCAGGTGGTGGACGCGCAAGACCTGTATTTCCGGATCAAGTATGAAAAGTCGGATGCTGAAATGGCTTGTATTGCCCAGGCCAGCCTGATAGCCGACGTGATGCTAGAAGGGATGCTGGCTGTGCTCAAGCCAGGGATGTTGGAGACGCAGGTCTCTTCCTGGGGGTATCTGATCGCGCAGGAATTGGGCGTGGAGCAGATGGGGTTCGACGTGATGGTGACGGCTAATGTCGCCAACCGGACATTGATTGGCAAGGCCCTGAACCGGCCCATTCGACGGGGAGACTATGTGCATCTGGGAGTTGCGCCCCGAGTGGACGGCCTGACGGCCTGCGAGCGGGTGTCTGTAGTGGCGGTGGAGGACCCTGCCGATGTGACGGAGGAGCAACGCTACTGGTTCCGCTTTGTGGAGGATGCCTTTCAGGTGGGGCTGGATGCCTATCGTGAGGTGGCGGCGAAGAACCTGCCGGCCAAGCTACAAGAGCAGGCGTTGGTGGATTATTTCGCTGCCCGTTCCGACGAGGTGGCAAAGCGAGTCGGGCATCCTGTGGACATGACCCGCCAAAAGCCGTACACCGGCACGCACAACGCGGGATATACCGAGTGTCAAGAGTTCTATGGAGCGATTACCCTGCATTCAGAGGAGCCTTTGGGCGAGCAGATCGTGACGATGCTGGATGTGGCGGTGCGGGGAGTGGGCAACCAGTGGGACGATGTGGTGATCCCCGGCATGGATTACGTGGTTGTAGAGAAAACGCTAGGCAAATATGGCCGCCGGGTGGAGGTGTTGAACCGGCTACCAATCAACGTGCAGCATCTCGTGGGGCGCGTGTCTGAGGAGGGAGTGGGATGAGTGCATTCACTTATTATGATCTTCGTCGCGGGATTGGCGAGCGGGACATTAACCTGCTCTTTCCCGGCTGGGTTCCCGGCGAGGAGAGATTGATGGTGATTAGCCCTCACGACGACGACGCGCTATTGGGGGCAGGGTACGCGATGGCCGCCTGTCAGGCCAACGGGGGCACGGCGTATGTGTGCATCCTGTGCGATGGGCGGGCGGGATACAGCCGCGTGGAAGAGCGAGACACTATTGTGGCGACCCGCCAGAAAGAGTCTATACGGGCATATAACCGCCTGGGCATTGATGAGCGGCGCGTGTTCTTTATGGGATTCCCGGATTTCTCGCTGGTGAGCTATGTAGGCTGGAAACTGAGTAGCGGGACCGACGGGACTATGCGGCGGATGATCGAGTTGATGCGCGAAAACGGTATCACCCGGCTGATGATCCCCAATGGATACCGCGAGCATTCCGACCACGAAGCGGCCTATGATATTGGGCGGTATGACGGCGTGCAGGCGGGCGACCCTGTAGCGGTGGATTGGGGGCCAACGACGGTGATCAAGAATACGCTCCAGTATTCCGTCTGGGCGGATTTTTCGCCGGAGGATGCGCTGTTGCACGGGGCGGACACAAGTATTCGCGCCAACCGGGCGATTGTGGCAGAGTATGGCCTGGAGGATACCATTGCGGAGGCCCTGGCGCAGTGGGAGTCGCAGGGGCAGATTATCCACGGGTTGTTGGAGCAGAGGCGCGAGCGAGATTGCGGGCTGGGGCTGATGGAGCTGTATATCGAGCTAGACCCGAGGCCCAAGCTGCCTTTTGCCCCGTATGCAGACTTTATTCGTAGCCTGCCGGTGAAGGAACGCGGGTAGCTTCCGCGTGGGTGCCTGTTCAACCGAATCTCATGACAGCAAGGAGAATGATCATGCCAGAGTACAATCGCGCACCCAGGATTTGCGTTTGGGGAGACGACCAGGCGGTAGTATTCGCCGCGCAAGAGTTGCGGCGTTATCTGGCGCAGATGACCGGCCAAGAGTTGCCTGTTGTCAGCGCTACGGAGGTGGCCGAGTGCCCGGCGGACGGGACGCTCTGTGTGGGGACGCGGGAGGCGTTTCAGGGCGCTGGTTGCCTGCAAGGGATCGAACTGCCCGCTGTGGATGACCCCGCCTTTGACGATGCTATCGCCATTCGGGTTCAGAATGGTGCTGGTGTCATTACGGGGATCAATCCGCGCAGCGTGTTGCTGGCTGTGTACCGGTTCTTGACCGAGGCGGGCTGCCGGTGGGTGCGCCCTGGCCCGACGGGCGAGTGCATTCCGCAGCGCAACCTGGCCGAGCTATCCGCCGATGTGAGCGAAAAGGCAGCCTATCGCCACCGGGGCGTCTGCATCGAGGGCGCGGTGAGCTATGAGAACGTTGCAGAGATGATCGACTGGGCGCCCAAGGTAGGCTTTAACGGGTATTTCTTCCAGTTCCGCGAGTCGTACACCTTTTTCGAGCGATGGTACAACCATCGGGAGAACCCGACCAAGCAGCCGGAGGGGCTGACGGTGGAGCAGGCGCGAGCATTTGTCTCGCAGTTGGGCCAAGAGATCACCAAACGCGGGTTGCTGTATCATGCGGTGGGGCATGGCTGGACGTGCGAGCCGCTGGGGTTGCCCGGTTTGAGCTGGGATTCGCAGAGCTATGACGTAACCCCGCAGGTGCAGAGCTATCTGGCTGAGGTGAACGGCAAGCGAGAAGTGTGGGGCGGGGTGCCCTTGAATACGAACCTGTGTTTCTCGCAACCTGAAGTGCGGCGTCTGGTGATCGAGGGTATTGCCGACTATTGCGAGCAGCACCCGGAAGTGGACATCCTGCACTTTTGGTTGGCTGATGGATCGAACAACCAGTGCGAGTGCGCGGACTGTCGCGTCAAGCGGCCCTCGGACTGGTATGTGATGATGCTCAACGAGCTGGATGCGCTACTGACCGAAAGGGGACTGCCAACCCGCGTGGTATTCCTGATCTATGTGGACCTGCTGTGGCCGCCCGAGACGGAGCGCATCCAAAATCCGGAGCGGTTCATTCTGATGTTCGCGCCTATTACACGGTCATATAGCGCGCCCTTTGCCGTTACGGGGGGGAGCGTGCAGTTGCCAGAGTATGAACGCAACAAGCTGCGCTTCCCAAAGAATGTGGACGAGAACGTGGCCTTTTTGCGGGCGTGGCAGGCGATATTCCAGGGGGACAGCTTTGATTTTGACTACCATATGATGTGGGACCATTACAACGACCCTGGTTACTATCAGACCGCCGAGATGATGCACCGGGATATTCAGCACTTGAAGGACATTGGGCTGAAGGGCTTTGTGAGTTGCCAGGAGCAGCGGGTGTTCCTGCCGTCGGGGCTGAACATGGTGGTGATGGGGCGAACGTTGTGGGATGACACACTCGAGTTTGACGAGATTGCCGAGGACT
>JAAYXX010000541.1 GCA_012515695.1 Chloroflexota bacterium | reverse complement strand
GTGAGACGACGCATGGAGGATAAAGTGAGACCAGCTTGGCCCAGAAATGCCTTTGTATATTTGCTCATACTTGTAGCCAGTATTACCATCTTTTACAGCTTTCTGTCGCCTTCTGACCAACCGCAGCAGGTGGGTATCAACAAGGTCGCGGAGTTTGTCAAAGAAGAACGGGTCAGACGCCTGGAAGTGACGAATGACGGGATCATCGACCTCACCTTGAACGATGGGACCAAGTATACCTCGCGCAAGGAACCGAATGTCGGTATGGGGGAGACGTTGATCAACCTGGGTGCTACTCCCCAACAGATAGCAAGCATCGACGAGTTTATACTCGTCCGGCCAAGCATCTGGGAGAACTGGGGCATCATCCTGATTCAGGTGGTCCCCCTGGTGTTGATCGGCCTGTTCCTGGTGTTTATGCTCAGGCAGGCCCAAAGCGGCAACAATCAGGCCATCTCGTTTGGCAAAAGCCGGGCGCGGATGTTCACTGGCGATAGACCCAGTAGCACGTTCAACGACGTGGCCGGGGCCGACGAAGCCAAACAAGAACTACAAGAAGTGGTCGAGTTCTTGAGAGACCCGGACAAGTTCACCGCCCTGGGCGCGCGTATTCCCAAGGGTGTGTTGTTGGTTGGCCCTCCCGGAACGGGCAAGACCCTGCTGGCCAGGGCTGTCGCCGGGGAGGCCGGAGTGCCCTTTTTCAGTATCAGTGGTTCCGAATTTGTCGAAATGTTCGTGGGTGTGGGTGCCAGCCGGGTGCGCGACCTGTTCGATCAGGCCAAGCGCAACAGCCCTTGCATCATCTTTGTGGATGAGATCGACGCCGTGGGGCGTCAGCGCGGCGCGGGCCTGGGCGGTAGCCACGACGAGCGCGAGCAAACGCTGAACCAGATCCTGGTAGAGATGGACGGCTTTGACACCGATACCAAGGTGATCATTATCGCCGCCACCAACCGTCCGGATATTTTGGACCCGGCCCTGTTGCGGCCTGGTCGGTTTGACCGGCGCGTCGTGTTGGACCGCCCCGACCGGCTTGGTCGTGAGGCTATCCTGGGCGTGCACGTGCGAGGCAAGCCCCTCGCGCCAGAGGTAGACCTGTCGGTACTCGCCAAGCAGACGCCTGGCTTTACCGGCGCGGATATCGAGAACCTGGTGAACGAAGCGGCCATCCTGGCAGCGCGACGCAACAAGCGCATGATCAGCATGGACGAGTTCCAGGAGGCCATCGAGCGCGTGATCGCCGGGCCAGAACGCCGTAGCCGCCTGATTAACGAAAAAGAGAAGCAAATCATCGCCTATCACGAGGCGGGACACGCCCTGGTGCAGTCCAAGCTCGAACATTGCGACCCGGTGCACAAGGTGTCCATCGTCGCCCGTGGCATGGCGGGGGGCTATACCCTCACCCTGCCGGAAGACGACCGCTCCCTGTATACCAAGAGCAAGTTCGAGGATGATCTGGCGGGGCTGCTCGGCGGGCGCGTCGCAGAAAGCATCGTCTTTAACGACGTGACCACCGGAGCCAGCAATGACCTGCGCCGGGCCACTCAGTTGGCTCGCGCCATGATCACCGAGTACGCCATGTCCGAAAACCTCGGCCAGCGTACCTTTGGACAGAAGGAAGAGCTGATCTTCCTGGGACGCGAGATCGCCGAACAGCGCGATTACAGTGAAGAGATCGCTTCCCAAATCGACAAAGAGATTCGGGCAATTGTGGACAGGGCTTATGCTCGCGCCACCGAAGTGCTCACCACCCACCGGGACCGCCTGGACCTGTTGGCCCAGCGCCTGATAGAAAAGGAAACCCTGGAAGGGGCCGAGTACGAAGAGATCGTGAACGGGTCGGGCGCTGTTGCCGCCTGACCTGCACCGGATAGCATCATTGAGAAGGCCGAGTAACTATGCTCGGCCTTCTTTTGTTAACAGGAGGACGCATGTTCGATTTTGTCGAGTCTATCGAAGTAGGAACTGCGGGGGAACGCTCCCTGGTTGTCACCCAGGAACACACAGCGGCCCGCTGGGGCAGCGGCCTGCTCCAGGTCTTTTCAACGCCGCATATGGTCGCCTTGATGGAGGGCGCGGCGGTGGACGCAGTAGACCCCCAACTGCCAGAAGGATACCAGACGGTAGGAACCCACCTGCACATAGATCACCTGGCAGCTACCCCCATCGGCCAAAAAGTGACCGCCCGCGCCAGATTGCTGGCTATCGACGGACGCAGGCTGACCTTTCGCGTCGAAGCCTTTGACGACGCCGGTTTGATTGGCGAAGGCGAGCACCAACGTTTTATCGTTGACGTGGCCCGCTTTATGACCAAAGCCGCCGCCCGCTCAACCTCCCGCTAGAGCAGCACGCTCGGGGCCGGTTTCGCGCAATCTCCGGGATAGGCGAAACCAGCCCCGATGCCGCCATCTTGCCTACCCTCATACCGTATTCCCCTCTTGACAGCCTGCCGCTCATGGCTTATAATATTCCAAGAATTGAATGTTTTTCTGGAAATGAGACGATGAACTCGTACAAGCTTCAGGCAGACTTGTTCAAGGCGTTGGCCCACCCCACACGGCTCCATATTCTAGAAATCCTATCTCAGGGGGAAGCCTGTGTCTGCCATATCACCACCATTTTGAAAAAGCGTCAGCCCTACGTCTCGCAGCAGTTGATGCTCCTGCGCGAAGCGGGCTGGGTGCGCGACCGCAAAGACGGCGTGATGGTGTACTATCGGCTGGCCGATGACCGCATCACCGAGGTGATCGCGCTGGGCCGCAGTATCCTGGAGGGGATGGGCGTGCAACTCGACCCGCCCGAAATACCAGCCGCGCCGGTGAAGGGGTGTCCCTGCCCCCACTGCAACCAGGGAGAACCCTGCACCCCTTAACCTCCCGGTAGTGGAGGGTTCCTTGTTATGTGCTTTTTTTACGGCTTGATTATATTCATTTTTATGAATATCTTGAACCGGAGGCCTTTATGCAAGTTGCTCTACCCTATCTGGTGGGCCTGCTTCAAGGGGGCGCGGGCAACCTGGCGGCTTATCTTGCCGCCCACGTGCTGCTCTGCCTGCTACCCGCCTTTTTCATCGCCGGTGCGCTGACCGCGCTGATCCCCAAGGAGGCCGTTACCCGCTACCTGGGGCCGCAAGCGCCCAAGTACATCTCTTACCCGGCTGCCGCCATCGGCGGGTTTGTGCTGGCCGTCTGTTCCTGCACCATCATGCCCCTGTTTGCGGGCATTTATAAAAAGGGCGCGGGGTTAGGCCCGGCCATCACCTTTCTGTTTGTCGGCCCGGCCATCAACATTTTGGCCCTGGCCTATACCGGCGTCGCGCTAGGCATGGATATCGCCATCGCCCGCATCATCTTGTCGCTAGTGTTCGGCATCGGCATCGGGCTGATTATGGCGCTGATCTTTTACAAGAGCGATGAGAAACACGCCCAGGAGAAAAACGGCGCCTTTGCTGCCCAAGGGAAAATCGAGCGGCGGACGTGGGTATTCATGCTCCTGCTGGTGGCCCTGCTGATCGTGGGCACGCTGCAGGTGGAGCTGCTGACCAACTCGTATGCCAAGCTCTCCCTGCCCATCAGTGGGGCAGACCACTTTCAAGACACCCTGAACCAACTGGTGCCTTTTGACACCAGCCGGGGCGAGGAAGGCGTATCGGCCCAGGGAGCCGTGTTGATCGGCCTGCTGGCCTTGATCGGGGTGAGCGCCTGGTTTGGCATGAACAAGGTGGACGAAGGATACAACCGCTGGACGTGGATCACGCTGGGGCTGATCGTGCTGACCTTGCTGGTGGCCGCGCTGCGTGTCGTGCCCATAGCAGACGCAGTCGAGCTGTTCCTGACGGGCAAATCCTTTGGCGTGCTACTGCTGACCGGCGGGTTGTGGTACGTGGCCCGCAAGTATTTCGACGAGTACGAAATC
>JAAYXX010000540.1 GCA_012515695.1 Chloroflexota bacterium | reverse complement strand
CTTACTAGAGACAACCCGGCTACTGCTCTCGCGTTGCGCGTAACTCGGTAGAAAGCGTGGCGACGGGTACAGGCTGCTGCGCCTTAACTGTGCATTATAGGCCAAGCCCGCAGGCAGGCGAAACCGCGTCTCACATCGGCAGCAGGCAAAGTCCCACCTGGGACTGAATGTCCCAGGCTGCTGGAAAAGGAAACCCGTTCAAACGGGTCAAGTAGCATTTAGTGCACTTTTGCATTAGCCAGCGGCATGTATGCCGAGCACCTTCAGTGTTGCGCCAGAGGCCGAACACCCTCACCTCGTGGAAGGGGACTGGACCGCCGCCATCCCTGGCCAATGGCACTAACATTTGATTGTCACGGCCAGCAGATTCTCCTCACCACCCTCACCCCCGGCTCCTACGGAGCCGCTCCCTCTCCCAAAGGGCGAGGGCGGCATATATGCCGCCCTCGCCGCCTTCTCCCCTTGGGAGAAGGTGCCCCGAAGGGCGGATGAGGGTCTCTGTAAACTCTTGCGGCCCCATGCACCAATCCAGGCACATGGGGCCGCTTTTGCTTGCCAGTCCGTCAGGCAGACGCGCCTATACCCGGCGCGCCACCCACTCGGCCTGCCACATCCTACCCATTGGCATCGTGCCACTGAGGGTATCTCCCTCGACGGTGCCCACATAGTGGTAGCTCGTGCCGCTCGCCTCGTACGGAATAGAGACCCGCAGGTCTACCTTGTTCCCGGCGACGCTCCCCTCTATCTGCCCCCAACCATACTGCGAGCGATAGGTTCCGCTGACACGCGCGCCGTCTTGTTCCAGCGTCATCGAGTGGCGGCTCTCCCCTCGCGTAAAGCGCAGGTGGATAGTCCACGCGCCGCTTACGTCAACGGCGGGCGCGGCGGGGGCGGGGGCCGGTTCCCGCGCGTGCCGGTTGCTCATCAACTCGACCAGCCGCCGGGCGACAATCGCCGCCTCGCCATCCTCCAGCATATACGGGTTCACCAACAGCCCATCCTCGCGCAGGTTGATCAGGATGCGCGGCTCGCCCGACAGCAGTTCGCCGTGCAGCTCGGCGGGGGTCACGTGCAACACCTGTGGGTCCCACGTTATCCGCAAGTAGGGAGTAACGTTGGCGATACCCGGGTGCTCGATTTCCGTCTGCACCGAGGGCAGCCCCTCGACAGCCTCACGAATGGTGGCCAGATAACCTTCCCACATCCGCCACTCGGCCACGTGGTCGCGCCCCAGAAGCCAGGCTTCGACGGCGGCCAGCAGGGCCATTATCTCCTCTTTGCCCACCTTCATCGTGCGACCTTCGCCGCCGTGGGGCGCAGCGTTCATATAAGCGGCCAACACCAGGTCTTTGCGCCCCAACACCAGCCCGGAGGATTGCGGCCCGCGCAGGCACTTGCCGCCGCTATAGCACACGACGTCCGCGCCCATCGCCAGGTAGCGGTTGGGCACGTCGGGGCGCTGGGCGGCAGCGTCCACCAGGCAGGGCACGCCGTATTCGTGAGCGATGGCGATCATCCGGTCGGTGGGAATGGTGGCGTTGGCTTCCGAATCGCCCACGATAAACACCATCGCGGTGCGCTCGTTCATCGCGGCGCGCATATCCGCCTCGTTATCCACCGGAATCATCCGCCCCCCGGCCATGCGGATGGCGTGGTCAAATCCGGTGCGCGTCTTGCGCAGGGTGATAACCTCATCAGGCATGCCCGCGGTGTCCGGCAGGCGGGCGATTTTTTCCGGGTCGGTTCCGGCGATGCAGGCGGCAGCCACCTGGTTGATGGCCGAGGTGCAGCAGTTGGTGATATAGCCCCACTCTGCGCCGGTCAACTCGGCCAGGCGGCGGCCCACCGCCTCCATCAGTTCGTCAATCTCGACATAGCCGTTGCTGGCCTCGACCATCGCCTGCGCCGAAACATCCAGCAACCGCGACCCACTCATGAAGGTATAGGTTCCCCCAGCGTTAATGATGGGCCGCACACCCAGCGATTTATAGGTAGGCACTGGGTTTGTAGTACGGGTACTCGTGCATGGTGTCACGATTTATACTCCTGTGTAGTATGGTAGTGGAAAAAAGCGCGGCACATTATGCCGCGCACACTGCGTCAGGCATAACGCGCCGCGCTTTTCAGCTTACGGGCAGACCCAATAGGATGCCGGGGCCTTTTCCCATTCGGGCTTGCTGATCCCCTCGGCGTCAAAGGCAATCCCCCCATTGCGGACGGTGAGCATGCAGGTCAACCGCTGGTTGCCCAACATCTTGGCCCCGCCGCTATCGATAAAGCCAAAGTCGCCATGATTCAGCTTGAGGACAGCGATATCCGCATCCGCGCCCACGTCCAGCGTGCCCAGCTCTGGGCGGCCAATCTCGCGGGCCGGGGCTACCGTCGTCCGCATCACCACGTCTTCCAGCGTGCAACCGATGTTCATGAACTTGCTCATCACGTTCAGCACATTCCCCACCGTGCCAGTGGCCGCCGTGCCGGTGTGCAGGTCGGTGCTCATGGAGTCGGGCACGAACCCTTCCTTGAACGCGGGAATGGCGTTGCGGAACCAGAAACTGCCCGCGCCGTGGCCCACATCAAAGATGATGC
Source organism: Chloroflexota bacterium (assembly GCA_012515695.1). Lineage (GTDB taxonomy): Bacteria > Chloroflexota > Anaerolineae > UBA1429 > UBA1429 > JAAYXX01. Next base: position 8,036 of record JAAYXX010000540.1, on the reverse strand, counting down.
CCCGCTCCCGCGCTTCCCACAGCGCCGGGTTGAGCTTCCCTTGCGCGTCGACGATCGGGAACTGTTGGGCAAACACGTGCGTGTGAATATCGCCAGGGCGCAGGTGCTTGAGAATCAAGTCCTCATAGCTGCGCTCCGGGGGACGCGGCCAAAAGTCCACCATGACCGGCTTGTCAGCCAGCACACCCGCCTCCACGGCGCGGTCTACGCTATCCCACGGCTGGTGGGCCTCATCCCAGGGGTCGCGGGTCCAATAGTGCGCTGTCTTGACGCCCACGATCAGGTCGGGGAATGCCTTCACCACGCCCGCGCACGCCTTGACATCCATCCGCGGCACATCGTGATCATGAGGCCCCATGCCCTTATCAACGATGTTCAGGTAGGCCAACACCCGCGTGCGAGAGGTTTCGACCACCCGCTCTTTGAACAGGCCAAAGTTCAGCGCGCCGGGCGTTCCAGCGTCCACCATCGTGGTAACGCCACCGGAAAACGCCTGCCCATCTGCAACCACCGAGCCGTTGAACTGCCCATCAGAAAAGACGTGCACGTGCATGTCGATCAGGCCCGGCGTGACATACAGCCCCGATACGTTCACGACCTGCTTGGCGTTGGTAGTGGATAGGTTCTTGCCGACAGCAGCGATGCGTCTGTCGCGCACAGCCACGTCCATCGGCTCCGATATGTTGTTCTTGGGGTCAATGACGTGCCCCCCCTGGAGTACAAGGTCGTACCGCTCCGTCGCGGCCTCATTCTGGCAGTTAGCCATGATGTTAGTCCCCCTATATGAGTAAATTGGTAGGTCAATGCGAGCGCCTTCAGACGCTGGCTACATCATAGCGCAAGATAGCCGTTCTTGTAAAATCTTCCCGACGCGCGTGCCATTGAAACGCCGAAATATCCCTCCCAACTTGACGCTACCCCGCCTGTGGCCTATATTGAGGGGCGCTTGCGTGGCACCCATGCCAGGGCCGAGCGACGCTTACCAGATTCGTTCTGTTCTACTGGTTTATGTCAATTGACGCCTATCGCGCGCTGTGGTATGATAGTACTTGGTGCGAACAGATTCATGGAGGTAATGCATTATGCCCAAAGTTGGGAGAAATGATCCCTGCCCTTGCGGCAGCGGCAGAAAATACAAGAACTGCTGCATGCGCCAGGATCGGCTCTCAGAGTCCCGCGAACTGAACACCCAGGATGCCGAATCTTTCCTGCTGAATAACCTGTACAATTTCGCCCAGTCGCCTCGCTTCGGGCGCGACCTGGCAGAAGCCTTCTCCGTCTACTGGAGCGGCATCTATGACCTGCAAGGGGTCGGGCAGGTCGTGGCGCAGGACGACATGCAGCGCATGATGGAGTGGTTCATCCACGACTATCATACCAGCACCGACGACAGGCGATATGTGATCGACCTGTTCATCGAGACGCAAACCAAGGAATATCCTCAAGAAGCCCTGCAAATCCTGCAAGCCTGGTCCCAGTCGACGATGGGCGCGTTCCGTGTGCAGGATTTCGCTGAAGGCGATCGGCTGCCGGTCTATGACCTGTTCCGGCAAGAGCCAATGGAGATCTATAACTCCGCCCTCGCCCGCAACGCCCAGCGAGGCGACCTGCTCGTGGGCCGCTTGTTCGAGTTGGGCGGCGTGAAGCGGCTCTCTACGATGGCGATGCTGTTGCCCGGAGAGTACGAGCCTGGCCTGCTGGAATATGGGCAGAACGCCTATGACAACTATCGCTCCGAGCACTATCAGGCCACGTGGGACGAGTTCCTGCGCGAATACGGCTATATCTTTAACGCCTACCTGCTCTCATCCAAGGCCGAGGCCCTTCGGTCGTTGATCGGCCCCGGCACCCGTTTCCACGACCCGGCTATCTCGCGCGACAAGCTGCGCGAGCACACCCGACGGCGCGTCCAGGAACGCCAGGCAGAGCAGGAGGAGGCCCGTAGAGGCCGACCCGCCGAACATCGCACAACCAGCGGGATTGTCCTGCCCGGCGCTACCAACCGGGAGCAGCAGTCCGAACAGGAACAGGACAAACCGCAAATACTTATCCCTGGCCGCGATTTCTAGCCGACCGATAGACGACAAGCAACCGTTTGACCCCCTCGGCATCGCCCCATCACGTGGCGAGCCGAGGGTTCCCGATGGGGCAGCCTGTGCATGGGCGCACTACGCCCGCCACGCTGCCCTTTTCGTAGAAAGGAGGGATGCATTGCCTGGACCTATTCGCGCCCTGCTGCTGGATTTGGATGATACGCTGCTTCTGAACGACGCGGACGTGTTCGCGGAGCAGTATTTTCGCGCCCTGGTCGCCAAGGTGGAGCATCTCTGCCCCGCCGCCACCTTTATGGAGGCGATGGATACGGCTATACATGCCGTCTGGCGCAACGATGGCAGCCAGGGAACCAACGCCGAGGTCTTTGGCGATGCTTTCTTTGCCCGCGTGGACTGCTCGCCCGACGAACTGATGCCCCTGCTCGACGACTTTTACGCGCACGATTACAATGGGTTCCAGTGCTATACCAGCCCAGACCCCGACGCGCGCGCCCTGATCGAGCTGGCTACCCAACGCCGCTATCAGATCGCCATCGCCACCCAGCCGGTGTTCCCGTTACCGGCGGTGCTGGCTCGCCTGCGCTGGGCAGGGGTGAGCGCCGAAACCTATCATTATGATTACATCGCATCCTACGACACCATGCGAGCCTGCAAGCCCCATCCTCACTTTTTCGAGAGCTTGATGGCCCTGCTCGGGCGGCAACCGGATGAGTGCCTGATGGTTGGGGATAGCGTGGAGGCGGATATGCCCGCCCGCAACCTGGGGATCAAGACCTTTTGGGTGAATCGCCAGGGCTTGCCCGCGCCCACGCCCTGCAATGCCCACGGGACTCTGCATGACCTGATTACCCTAATCGAAACAGGAGAGATTGATGCCCTCTAGACCCATTGACCCGCGATTGCACACCCTTTCAACCACTACGCGTGAGCATTTTAGACGGCTGTACGACGAGGAACCAGCGTTTCTAGTCGCCGCGCCGGGACGGGTAAACTTGATCGGGGAACACACCGACTATAACGACGGCTTTGTGCTGCCCGTCGCCATTGACCGGCATGTGGTGGTGGCCGCCAGCCCCCGCCGTGACCGCTTTGTGCGGTTGTATGCCGCCGACTTTGACCAGGCCAGCACCTTTTCGCTGGACGACATCGAGCACGATAGCGGCACACGCTGGAGCAACTATGAGCGAGGCGTCGCCTGGGCGCTGCAAGAGGCAGGCTACCGACTCCCCGGCATGGATATCGTCCTCAGCAGCGACGTGCCCATCGGCTCCGGCCTGTCTTCCTCGGCGGCCATCGAGGTAGCTACCGCCTTTGCCTTCCAGCAGGCGGGGAACCTGTCGCTGGACGGCGTGCAGCGGGCGCTGCTCTGCCAAAAGGCAGAAAACGAGTTCGTCGGTATGCGTTGCGGCATTATGGACCAGTACATTATCTCCCTGGGCAAGCGCGACCACGCCCTGCTCATCGACTGCCGCAGCCTGGATTACCAACTGGTACCCATCCCCGCCGGGTGCGCCCTGGTGGTGTGTGACACGAACAAACGGCGCGGTCTGGTGGACTCGGAATACAACACCCGCCGTCAGGAATGCGAAGAGGGTGCGCGGCTGCTGGGCGTCCCCGCTCTGCGCGATATCAGCGTAGACGCATTCCGGGCGCGCGAGGCCGAGCTGCCGCCCACTATCCGCATGCACTGCCGCCACGTCGTCACCGAGAATCAGCGCGTGCTCGACGCCGTAGCCGCCCTGCGCGCGGGCGAGCTGGCCCAGTTTGGCGACCTGATGAACGCCTCCCACATCAGCTTGCGCGATGACTATCAGGTAAGCTGCGCCGAACTCGACGCGATGGTCGAGGTGGCCTGGGAACAGCAAGGCGTGCTGGGTGCGCGCATGACTGGCGCTGGCTTTGGCGGCTGCACCGTCAACCTGGTGCTCGAACAGGCCGCCGCCCATTTCCAGCATCAGGTAGCGCAAGGCTATACTGCTATCACCGACCTACAGCCGGAGATCTATGTCTGCAAGGCGGAAGAAGGGGTCCGTCTGATTGATTAAGTCTGCTCGAAATGTCCTACCCGCCGCATGTCTCACAATGGCGCTGGTAGGTGCCGTGACTGTTCTGACTGGATCTCTTCTGCCCGTCATCGTAAACGACCTGACCTTGCGGCCCGCTCAGGCGGGGCTGCTGGTCTCTGCGTCTGCCATCGGTTATATCCTCGCAGCTACCCTGGCCGGGGCGCTGGGAGATTCCTGGGGATATCATCGCGTCTGGCTGGCAGGCATCGCCACCGGCTTTTTGGCGCTGATTGGCGTGTCGCTGGCCCCCTCCTTTGGGTGGCTGCTGCCCGCCATCGCCGCGCTGGGTCTGGTGGGCGGCTTTTGTGACGCCAGCCTCGGCGCTCTGCTGGGCCGCATGTTCCAGGGGCGCTCTGGCAGCGCCCTGAATCAGGTGTTCTTGTTCGTTGGCGTGGGGGCCACCATCACCCCCTTTGCCATTGGTCTGGCGCTGCAACAAGGCGTCCCCTGGCGCTGGCAATATGCCGCCGTGGCCGTCCTGGCGCTCATCACCGGCCTGCTAGTCAGCACGGTGCGCGTGGAGCATAGCGGCAACGCCAGCCCTCGCGGCCAGCGCAGTCCCAGTGTGCGAAAGCTGTTGGCCTCGCCGGTGATCCTGGCTTCCGTCCTGACCATGCTGCTGTATACCGGCGCTGAGGGGAGCATCTTTTCCTGGGTGGCCTACTATCTGACTGTTGCCCGCGACCTGGCCGCCGCCATTGCCAGCATGGGGGTGGCCGTTTTCTGGGTAGGTATCGTGGCAGGCCGGATCGTCTGCGGCCGCCTGATCGAGCGCATCGGATACCGGCCCATAATAGTTGGCGGAGGAATGGCGGGGGCGCTGGGCATTGCCCTGCTGCTGCTCCTGCCGGGCCAGTTGCTCCCCTGGGCAGGCATCCTTCTCGCCGGACTGGCCTTTGGCGGCATCTACCCGACGATATTGGCGACGGCCATGCAACCACAGGCCACGCCCCGCGAACATGCGGGGGCCGTAACAGGCATCATCTGCACCGGCGGCGGCATTGGCAAGATCGCCATGCCCTGGCTGGTGGGCGAAACCATCGAGGGCGTGAGCCTCCCTCTCGGCATAGGGCTGGTGATCGGCATGTCGCTGCTCATGGCGATTGTATACCTGCGCGGCACGCAGTCACACAAAGCACAATCCGCCGCGCGTTGACGCTTCCGCCGGAGAAATGAGCGTATGTACGGGCTTTATACTGGCATCTTTTGGGCTTCGCTGCTAGGCATCGCCTACACCTACGTGGGCTATGGTCTGTTGATGGCCCTGCTGGCACGCTGGCAGAGCCGCCCTGTGCGCCGGGCGGACATTACCCCCACGGTGACGGTGTTGGTGGCCGCCTATAACGAGCAAGATTGCATCGCCCAAAAGATCGAGAATACCTTGTCGCTCGACTATCCTCCGGACAAGCTCGACCTGCTGATCGTTACCGACGGCTCCACCGACGAGACCAACGCCATCGTGGCCGCCTACGCCAACCGGGGCGTGCGCCTGCTATACGAGCCAGAGCGACGCGGCAAGCCCGCCGCCCTGATTCGCGCCTGGCCCCACGTCACCGGCGAAATCGTCGTCTTTTCCGACGCCAACAGCTACTTTCGGCCCGATACCCTCCGCAGGCTGGTGCGCCCATTTGCCGACCCGCAGGTGGGCGGCGTGAGTGGGAGCAAACGCATCGTCCAGGCCCGCGATTCGCTGGCAGAACAGGGAGAGGGGCTATACTGGCGCTACGAAACCGCGCTCAAGCGGTGGGACAGCGCCGTTCGCTCGGTGATGGGGGTGCCGGGGGAAGTGTGGGCCGCCCGCCGCACAGCCTATCGCCTGCCCGAAGCGAACAGCCTCATCGAGGATTTCGTGGCCTCCCTGCGAATGGTGGCGGCGGGATGGCGAGTGGTCATGGAGCCAGAGGCCATCGCCTACGAGGAAGCATCGCCCGGCCTGCGCGCCGAGTGGATACGCCGCACGCGCATCGCCGCCGGGGGGTGGCAGGCGTTTTTCCAGCTTCCAGAGATGTTGCGCCTGCCCGACAAACTTGTCACCTTCCAATACCTGTCGCACCGCATGGCCCGCTGGATGGTCACGCCGGTGTTGTTCGTAACGCTGCTGCTCTCCAATGTGGCGCTCGTCCACATGGCCGCCCATCCCTTTTACGCGGCCACCCTGGCGATCCAGCTACTGGGCTATGCGCTGGGCGCGTTGGGGGGGCTGCTGGCCGCTCGCGGAAGGCGCGTCGGCTGGCTGCTGGCCCCCTTTTACGTGCTGATGCTCAACGCCGCCGCGCTCGTCGGCGGCTGGCGCTATCTCACGCGGCGGCAATCGGTTGTCTGGCGCAAGGCCCGCTGAACAGCCCCGCCCCCTCATCGTTTCGGCGCGTCTACCTCGCGCCCGGAATAATGCTGCTTGTAATACTCCCGGTACAGGTCGCCCGACTTGATCTTGCGCCACCACCATTCATTGTCCACATACCAGCGCACCGTGTTCTCTAGCGCCTGGTACGACGTGTGGCGCGACGTCCAGCCCAGCGCGCGCACCTTTTCCACGCTCAGGGCATACCTCCGGTCATGGCCAGGCCGATCGGTGATATATTGAATCAGGCTCTTGGGCTTGCCCAGCAAATCGAGGATGAAATGGGCCACGTCAATGTTGCGCGTTTCCGTCCCCGTGCCCAGGTTATACACCTCTCCCGGCACGCCCTTGTGCAGCACCAGGTCAATCCCCTCGCAATGATCCAGCACATATTGATAGTCGCGCATCTGCAAGCCATCGCCATAGATGGGCAGCGGCTTGTCATCCAGAGCGTTCGTTACCCACAGGGGCACGACCTTCTCCGGGTACTGGTAAGGGCCGATGTTGTTCGAGCCGCGAGTAATCGTCACGGGGAGTTGAAAGCTGGTGAAATAGGCCATCACCATCAAATCGCCGCCCGCCTTGCTGGCCGAATAGGGGCTGCGCGTCTGGATGGGAGCCATCTCGCACGTGCGCCCCTCCAGCACCTCGCCGTACACCTCGTCCGTGCTGACCTGATGGTAACGCTCCAGGCCCAGCTCCTTGGTGGCCTCTAACAAGACGTGCGTGCCATACACGTCAGTCATGATAAAGCTGCCCGGATCGGTCAGCGAGCGATCCACGTGCGTTTCGGCGGCAAAGTTCACAATCGTGTCAATGTCGTGCTTTTGCAGCACCTCTCGCACTCTGGCCGCGTCGCAGATGTCGCCCTGCTCAAAAGCATAACGCGGGTCGTTGGCGTAATCGCGCAAATTGTCCAGGTTCCCCGCATAGGTCAGCTTGTCGTACACCACCACCCGATAGTCGGGATATGTATTCAAGATATGGTGCACAAAATTCGAGCCGATGAACCCGGCTCCCCCCGCAACGAGCAGATTCCGCATATCAGCCTCCCACAGAATGGATCAAGCGCCGCCTGGCGCGTGGATGTCTTACCGGGGCACCCTGCTGGGCTGCCCTGCGCGCCCCGCAACAATCTGCCGCAGCTTGAGGGCCGCCTTCCTGGGGTTCGCGTACCGTTTCCACAGATAGGCCAGCTTGCGCCGCAGCTGGTTATACCAGGTGCGCCGCATAGACTCTTCCACCGCCCACGACAGCCACGTATAGTCCACCCCCTTGATCTTGGCCTCGGTGGGGTTGCGGCGATAGCTGTCATGGCTCTTGATGAGCGACAGATCGTGCTCCATGCAATAGGTATACAGATCACTGCCCGGATGGGGCGTGTAGAACGCCGGGCTGTAATAATCCGGGTCGATCTTTTTCAACATGCTGATCGTCTCCAAGACCTCTTCCTGGGTCTCGGTGGGCAGGCCCATCATATAGTTGGCCCAGATGGCAATGTGGTACTTGCCAGATTTGGGCCGCCTTGATATTCTGCCAGCGTTTGGTGCCCTTGCGAATAAACCGCAGCACCCG
>JAAYXX010000539.1 GCA_012515695.1 Chloroflexota bacterium | reverse complement strand
TGCCGCGCTTGCCGCCTTCTCCCCCCGGGAGAAAGCGGCATACATGCCGGTGCCCCGGAGGGGCGGATGAGGGTGATCCACTGGCGAGGGGACGACATTTGCCTCGCTTTTTTTCATGATAACCAAAAGTTAGCGCCATTAACCATCCCTGGCGGCTTGACTTATGCCGGCTGGAAGCCGGCGGTCCGATTATACGCGCCATCTCGTAGGCAGTTGAAACTGCGCAGGCAGGTGAGCCAGCTTGCTGGCGATGCAACGGTTGCCGCGGTTTCAACCGCCGGGGTGTCTAGCGCACATCCCACGCGAACAGATGCACGCGTTCGCTGCCCCAGGTAGCTTCGGGGATAACGCGCACCGCCCTGGTCGTCACATCCACCGGCAGGCGCACCAGCCGATGATAGTTGTTGTCCAGGCGGGCCACCGTCACCCAGCGCCCGTCAGCGTCCAGCGCCTCCACGCGCAGAGCGCGGGTCATCGTCGCGGGAACCCGCTGCGGTGGCAGGTTGCGCGGATAGTTACTCACCGAGTTGTGCCCTGGGCGATTCAGGTCGCTGTCAAAGACAAACCGCAGTTGTCGCACCCTCTCCGGCTGATCAAACGCATACTGTACCCACGAGCCAATCGCCCTCGTCCAGCCATTGTCCGCCCCGTCCACAGGCCGGTCCACCCCATTCCGCAGCGGCTCGGGGTCCCCCTCTGACGCGCTCAGGCTGGCGCGCCGAGTCAGGTCGGGCATCTGGCGCACATTCCAGGGGAGATAGCAGTCATCGTCCATCAACGTCTGCTTTAGCTCGGCAATGCGCTGCTCATACACCCCACGCGGAGCAAGGCCATCTCGCGTGGCGATGGCGGCCGCCGTGCCCACCGCCTGGCCGCAGGTGGCGCAGGTCGCCATCACCCGCGTGGCGCTCAGAGCGGCGTGCGTCGTGCTGATATTACGCCCTGCGCAGAACAGGTTGGCGATGTTGCGCGAGTACAGCGAGCGGTAGGGAATCCCAAAAGGGGACGGCGCAGGGTGGAAAATGGTCGGCTCGCCCGGATAGTTGAACCCGCCCGGATGATGGTCGTCCATCGTCCAGCCGCCGTATGCCACCAGGTCGTCAAAGCGCCCCTCGGCGCGCACGTCGTTCTGCGTCAGGATGTAATCGCCCACATAGCGGCGGCTCTCGCGCTTGCCCGGCAGGAACCCCACCCACTCCAAGGCCCAGTTCTCGGCCCCGTGGTCGCCGTGGTTCTTGATATGGTCCCAGACGCCAAAGGCGATTTTGAGCAGCTCATCGCGGATCGCTTCCGTGTCGTGGATGGAATCCTGCTCGCCGCCCAGTTCGATCCACCAAAAGTTGCCTTGCGGCAGGGCGTGGTCGCGGAACGGCAGGTCTGCCTCGCTGGGGTAGCTGTACGCCCAGGCCGGGGGGATGTACGTCTGCGGGGAGTCCATCTCCCGCGCCTGCAACAGACAGCTCATCCCCATCGTCTTGCGGTCCGCTTGCGCCGGTTCAATGTCCTCGCCAAACTCGTCGGCAGCCTCTCGCCCCACGCGGTATTCCGCGCCAGACAGCGGGGCAAGCACGCTGTCGCCAGAGCAATCGGCGAACAGCGCCGCCTCCACCGTGTGCCAGGTCTGCGTGGTGGTCTGCCACCCCTTGATCGCGGCGATGCGGTTGCCGTCCATCGTCAGGTCGTTGCAAGAACAGTTGAGCAGCAGAAGAATATTCGGCTCAAAGCGAACCTTCTCATACAGGATGCTATCCCAGATGGAATAGTTATAGCCGGGGTTGCGGTAGTGGTTCTCCATAGCGATCTCTTCCAGGATGCCCGTCTCCCGGTTGTTCGCGCCATGCGCGCCACACACCCACATGCGAATCTCGGAGGAGGCATTGCCGCCGAGCATGGGCCGATCTTGCACGAGCGCCACCCGCGCCCCGTGCCGGGCGGCGGCAATGGCGGCGCACATGCCTGCCAGCCCCCCGCCGACGATGCAGAAATCTACCTGATGCGTCTGGTGTTTCATGGTCTCCCTCATAAGCCTGACTGGCGGAATTGTACAGGCGGACTAACAAAACGGCCCCGACAGGCTGCTATCGGGGCCGTTTATATCATCTGATTGCGTTACGCCGAGTGATGACCATTACTCTCTGGTTTGCCCAAGAGGAGGCTGCCCAACACGGCCTTGCGGCGCTTGTCCTGGCCCTTGATATCCAGCTCTCGGATGGCCTCGCGGAAAGAGACCAGCTTTTCCACGGCTCGCACCCACGCGCCAGACTGGATATAGTCATGCACAAAGCCCGTGCGTGTAATGCTCACAGCCCCTTCGACGGGGCAAACGTTCTCGCACGCCCCGCAGAACAGGCAGAAGCGGCTATCCAGCGCCGCCTGCTTGCCATCGTAGGTGATGGCATGGGTAGGGCAGACATCAGCGCAGGCCTGGCAGCCCGTGGGGCACAGCGCCGCATTCAGGAAGGCGCGCCCCTTGTAGGGCTTGGTCACGGTGAACGCGCCACGCGGCCCTTCTACCATGCACCGCGTGCAGTTGATGCAGGTTTCCTCGTCCACCGACACCGCTTTGACCTGCGTCACGCTGCCGTCCGCGTCGCGCTCGACATCGGCGTGGATCGCCCCCGTGGGGCAGTTGTCCACATAGGCGGTGTCCGTGGTCGCCTGGCACGCCGCCTGATCCACCACCATCGTGCGAACCAGCATGGGAAAAGCCTCCGCCTTGACCACGGGGATTTCGGGCTGGCCGTTGATGATCATGCTCATGGCGTGCGTGGGGCAAAGGGCCACGCATTCCCCGCAGAACGAGCATTTGGCGGGTTCTACGTCTACCCGTGGGGCCTTGGACACGCGCCCCTCGGCCAGTTCCGCCGGGGAAATGGTGATAGCCTCCTGAGGGCAGACGGCTTCACACAGCTTGCAGCCGCAGCACTGCTCATGGTCCACCGTAAACTCGTAGCGACGGGTGATCATGGGCCGCAGCAACGTCGTCTTTTCGGCAGTTTCCCGTTTGATCGGTGTTCCTCGACCCATCTCCTATACCTCCTGAGCTGCTGGGGCTGGGACTCGTTCCAGGCGAACGGCACAGACCTTGTATTCTGGAATGCCCGATTTGGGATCGAACGCGCCAATCGTCAGAGCGTTCGCCGCCGCTTCCGCAAAGTGGAAGGGGGCAAACACAACGCCTTGTGGCACGCGCCGGGTAATCCAGGCATGTGCCTCAATCGCTCCGCGTCGGCTGACCAACCGCACGCGATCCGACTTGTACAGACCAAGCCTGTCTGCATCTGCGGCGCTAACCTCCACATAGCCTTCAGGCACTTCTTGGTGTAGCTTTTCGGTGCGGCGCGTCATCGTGCCGGTGTGCCAGTGGAACATGGAGCGGCCAGTCGTCAGCAACAGAGGATACTCGGTATCACAGGCTTCTGCCGCTGGCTGGTAGAACACGGGCGTAAACCTGCCCAGGCCACGCGAGAATTTGCCCTTGTGCAGATACGGCGTGCCGGGGTGATCCAGCGAAGGACAGGGCCACTGCAAGCTCCCCAGTTCCTCCAGCCGATCAAAGCTGATGCCCGCATAGCTCGGCGTGAGTGCGCGCAACTCGGCGTTAATCTCCTGCGGGTCGGCATAGTTCCAGCCGCCATAGGGGGCAGTGCTGGCGCCGCCCAGTCTCGCCTGCATGCGCCTGGCGATTTCGCTCACAATCCACCAGTCGGGCTTGCTGTCACCAAGCGGCTCGATGGCCTGATGGAAGCGTTGCACGCGCCGGTCTGTGCAGGTAAACGTGCCGTCTTTTTCCAGCCAGCTTGCCGCAGGCAGCACCACGTCCGCCAACTCGGCTGTCTCGGACATGAAAATGTCGGCGACGGCCAGGAAATCCAGGGCGCTCAACGCCTTACGCACATGGGCAATGTCCGGGTCAGACAGGACGGGGTTCTCGCCCATGACGTACATGGCGCGCACCGTGCCGTCGAGCGCGCCGTCAAACATCTGATTGATGGTACGCCCAACAGTCAGGCCAGCGGTGCGGCCCCAGGCTTGTTCAAACTTGTTTCTCATTTCTTCCGACGTGACGGCCTGATAGCCAGGGTACACGTTCACCAGACAGCCCACGTCACAGGCTCCCTGCACGTTGTTCTGCCCGCGCAGGGGGTTCACGCCGCCGCCCGGCTTGCCCATGTTCCCCGTGAGCATGGCCAGGTTGGCGCAAGAGAGTACATTATCCGTGCCGGTGGTGTGCTGGGTAATGCCCATCGCGTAAACCAGCGCCGCCGGGTCCGCCTGCGCGTAGAGGCGGGCCGCCGCGACAAGGTCCGCTGCCGGAATGCCCGTGATATCCTGGACAACCTGCGGCGTGTACTCGGCGACAGCCTTCTTTAGTGCGTCAAACCCTTCCGTGCGCTCGGCGATAAACTCTTTGTCTTCCAGCCCTTCGGCCAGGATGACGTGCATCATCCCATTAAGCCAGGCCACATCCGTGCCCGGCGTTGGGCGCAGGTGGTAGGTGGCAAAACGAGCCATTGGAACGTCGCGCGGATCAACGACGATCAGGCTGGCGCCCTTTTCCACGGCTCGCAGGATGTACGAGGCCACCAACGGGTGCGCCTCCATCGTGTTCGAGCCAGTCACCAGGATGCAGCGCGATTCGCCCAGTTCGGGGATCGCGTTGGTCATTGCCCCACTACCAAACGCGGCGGCCAGACCGGCCACCGTAGGGGAGTGTCAAAGCCGGGCGCAATGGTCTACGTTGTTCGTGCCGACCACTGCGCGGGCCATCTTTTGCAGGAGATAGTTTTCTTCATTGCCGCATTTGGCCGAGGCGAGAAAAGCCAGCGAGTCGGGGCCTTGGGCTTGCGCGGTCTCGGCGAGCCGTGCGCTCACCAGGTCCAGCGCCTCATCCCAACTGCTCTCAACAAACTTGTTCCCGACCTTGATCAGCGGGGTACGCAATCGCTCAGGATGGTTGACGAAATCCGCGGCGCGCCACCCCTTGATGCACAATTGCCCCTGCGACACAGGATGCGAGGGCGCTGGCAGCACCCCGATGACCTTGTCATCCAACACCTGGACATTCAGCCCGCAGCCCGCGCCGCAGTAGATACAGGTGGTCTCTACATTAGAATAGGATATCTTTTGCATCGTCTTCACACCTTCCACGAAATCGGCAGGTGACCCCGCGCTTTCGTCCTGGGCGTTTCTACTCTCATTTCGCCATTTGCTCCTTCAGCAACAACACCGGCGGGTTCCCGCTGTGTTGTGCGCCTGCCTCATAGCCAAAAGTCTCCTTGAGGTCCTGGCGCAACAGCGAATACAGGATCGAAAGCGGGATGTCGGCGGGGCAGGCGTCTTCGCAGGCATGACAGCCCACGCACTTGCCAGCGCCCGCGGTATGGATGGCCTTGATGACGTGGAACGTCGGGAAGGGCAAGGGGAGCCTGCCCCGCGTCACCCAGGTCTCTTGCTCCATAGCGCACTTTTCACAGAAGCAGAGCGGGCAAATGCTGCGGCAGCCGTAACACTTGATGCACTTGCCAAGCTGGCGCTGCCAAAAAGCGAGCCGCTCTTCGCGGGTCTTGGTGGCCTTGAACTCGGCCACCACCTCGTCCACCACCCCCTGCGCCCGCTCGCCAGCGACGATCTCGGTGGGATAGGGCTCCGAGCAACGGCATTCCTGCGCCTGCTCCTGCGAACAGGGGAAACCAATGATCTCCACCTGCTCCAGGGAAAGCTGCTTCCAGTTGGCCAACTCGACAATCGTGCGCTCCTGGCAACCTCGCGCTACGACGCCGATCCGCGCATCAGGCCGACGCTTGACGATCTCGTGCACAATCAGAGCGAGCGGGTAGCGCGGCTCCAGGACCAGCTTGTTCAGGTCGTCTTCCGCCGTAAACAGATGCGGAGCAACCCGGCCATGCTCCTCCTTGAGCGCCACCACCCCATCCAACGTTTCCAGCTTTTGGGCAACAATCTCTCGCACTTGAGCAACCAGCATTATCGTCGGCCTCCCTTATTTCCCCCAGGAGAGAGGCCCAAGGGCCTGCACATCCTGCACCATCTTGTTCACCAGCGCGGGGAACTTGCCCCGGTCAAGGGAGCCTAACCAGGCAAACTGTGCCCGTTCCCGTTCGATGCCCAATAGTTCGAGCAAGTTCTGCAACATCGCGGCGCGCCCTCTTTCCAGCGCGTTGCCGTGCTTATAGTGGCATTGGTCCTCCTGGCAGCCCACCACCAGCACGCCGTCTACCCCTGCTTGAAGCGCAGTGGTCACAAACGTGGGCGTGACGCGGCCTGAACAGGGCACACTCACCACCTTGACCCCTTCAGGCGGATGCTGGGCATATTCCCAGTCCTTCCCCGCGTGCAGGCACCAGTTACAGGTAATTGCCACTATCCGGGGCATTACCGGGTCTGCTTGCTCACCGCGTGCAATGCTCTCGTTGATAGCCTCGTCCAGATAACCGGGTACGCCAATGCACGAGCCGAGACAGACCGAGTTGCAGATGCCACACGCCATGCACAGGTTCGAATCTACCCTGGCCGCCAGCTTTTGCCCCCCCTCGCATTCGACTGTCTCCAGGCTGATGGCGTTATAGGGACAGGCAGCGACACACAGCCCGCAGGCAATGCAGGTTGACTCGTCCACCTCTGCGACCACGCCAGGCCGCTCATAGCCCTCGCGGATGGCAATCTGGCGGATGGCTTTCATCACATCCGAGATGTGGATCTGCTTGGGGCAACGCGGGTAACAGGCATCACAGGCCGAACATTGCCAGACCTCGGCGCTGGAAAGCACCACCTCGCGCAGCCCCAGCCCCGCCTTGTGTAGCACGCGGCGGGGGTTGAACGCGCTATCGAACCGCCGAACCAGGCAGGTGGCAGAGCATGTCCCGCACGACCAGCAGGTGAGCAGGTGCTCGCCACCTGGCTCGGCCATGATCTCCTCTATGAAGGTAGGGTCAAAATCTGCGGATCGGATCATTTTTTGGCCGCCTTCTCTGGCTCGCCGCTCACCTCATCCTCTAGCAGGTGTTGCATGTTGGGAACCACCTTCCAACGCTGCAAGCGCTTGGCGATTTCTGGCCGTGCCTTGGCGTTTTCGGCTTTGAGTTGCGCCTTGTCCAGGCTGTTCAACTTGGCGTCCATCTCGGTGATCACGCGAGCGTATTTTTCGCCCTCAGCTGCCGAGATCCACTCGACGCGGAAACGCTCGGGGTTGATGCCCATGCGCTCCAGCGTGCGCGGGATGCGGTCGAACCGCTTGGCCGCGACCTGCTGCCCCGTGATATAGTGACAGTCTTGCGGATGGCAACCGGAGACGAGCACCATGCCCGCGCCACGGCGGAAGGCTTCCAGAATGAAATCCTGGTCCATACGCGCCGAGCACATCACGCGGAGGCCACGCGAGGTGGCCGGATATTCAAAGTGGCTGGTTCCGGCGTTGTCTGCGCC
>JAAYXX010000538.1 GCA_012515695.1 Chloroflexota bacterium | reverse complement strand
GTTTCAACTGCCTACAAGATGGCACGTCGGGTTACCGAAGATAGTCAATCTTCATAACACGTCAGAAAAATGGAAACGCTAATGGTTCCTCAAAGCAAGAGCTATCACAGGGGAGATATTTCTACGATACGACAGATGGCTCGCGGTGTCAAGCGCCATGCGGCAACGCCAGCGCGCGCGGCTACAAGCCGAAAGCGCCCCACCTGGCGCGACTCCGCCACATTGCCGAGCGTTTGCGTGCGCCAGGTAAGCAAAAACGCGTAGATCAGATTGGGTAAAGTGGCGGATGTACGCAGAGCATACTCGCGGTATACTGTGAGCAATGTTAGGAACGAGGACAAACTCGACGACGACGACCTTGTAGACGGTTTTGTTGGGCGGCCTTGGCTGTCACCTCATCCGGCGCGAGGGACAGCGCTTCTTCTCCTCCTTGGTGAACGAGCCTCATCGGTCGCAGTGGGCGGCGATGGATGAGGCTCGTTCTAATTCTGCCAGGCCCGGAACGCCCTGGGCGACCTGTCATCCGGGCGTCGAGGACGCGTGAGCCTGCTAAATGGAGTAGCACGTGTCAATTAGTCGAACGGGAGCAAGGGTGCTCATGGATCCAATTCGCATCTTGCTGGCCGACGATCACATCCTAGTGCGAGAGGGCACGCGCCAGATTCTAGAGCGCGAACCGGCCTTTCACGTCATCGCCGAAGCCAACAACGGCCAAGAAGCGCTTGCGCTCGTCGAAGAGTGGCACCCAGACCTGGCCATCCTCGATAGCAGTATGCCCCTGTTGAGCGGCATCGAGGCCACCAGACGGATCAAAAAAGTCTCGCCTCAGACTGCCGTCCTGGTGCTGACCGCATACGACGATGCCCGATACGTTGCGGCCCTGCTAGAAGCGGGCGCGGCGGGCTATCTGCTGAAAAACGCGCGCAGCAACGATCTGATTCAGGCCGTTCGCCGGATCACGCTTGGCACGGAAGCCCCGGTCAAGCGACGCCGGGCGCGCAGATCGGCTGGGATGGAAACCTCGGCCTGAAGCGTTCGCGGGTAAACTGCACAGTTTCCCTCTTTTCCCCACTCCACAGGTGGCGGCAGGTTGGCTGTTCCCTTGGCAACACGCCAACCCTCAGCCCACATCTCTTGTGGCGATAGCCTCAGCCAGATACCGCCTCTTCCTGCTCGACTGCCACTATGCTGCTGCTGTGCGCCCTCATCCAGCGCAACGCCAGAAATGACCCCACGGGGAACAGCGCCGCAACGATCAGCCCCAGACGCAGCCCCAACTGCTCTACGCTCAACCCGGCGGTAGCGCCATAGTTCGCCAAAGCGGGCAGATTGGGGGCATGGTCGGCCACCACGCTGATCAGCCAGGGGCCGACGGACGCGCCAATGTCGCCCCCCGCCGACAGAATGGCGAACATGGATGCCCCGGCTAACGGGAAATACTCCGCCGTCAGCACGAGCGTGCCCGGCCACAACAGGCTAACCGCCAACCCGCACAGCATACAGGCCAATAACGAGACAACGGGGCTGCTAGAAAATCCCACAGCGAGATAGCACAGCACGGACACAGCAGCGCCGACGATCATCACCTGGTTGACGTCCATGCGCTTGCCCATGATGCCATACGTCAAACGCCCCAGCCCCAGCGCCAAAGCAAACATCGAGACCCCGGCTGCATCGCCGACGATCTTGGGCAGGTGCAGCGCCTTTTCGAAAAAGGCCGACGTCCATTGAGCCATGCAGATTTCGGCGGCTGCGCCAAACCCGATGGACAGCAGAGCCACAATATAAAAAGGGGTACGCAACAGCTTGCGCAGGCTCGTGCGCTGGCCATCCACCATCGGCTCGCCCAGCGGAACGCGGGTAAACAGGAAAAAGTTGGCCGCCGGAACGATGGCCCACAGCAGGATGATCCACTGGAACTGCGTCCTACCCATGACGAACAGCAGCAGCGT
>JAAYXX010000537.1 GCA_012515695.1 Chloroflexota bacterium | reverse complement strand
TTGCAGATGTCCAGCGAGCCGATGCCGGAAGTAATCAGTGCGGCGTCGATGCCTTCCTTTTTCAAGAACTCGGTCAGAGATTCGATAATATAGTCGCCGCGGCGGAACGAAACCATGATCGTGCGCACGCCAGCAGTTGCTTCAATGGTTAGCATCATATCCTCCTGATGGTATGGTGTTGGGGTTACGGGCGTCATTATATACGCTATAGAGTGGACGTTCCAGTCTGGGGCAGAGTAAAATGGCGGAGCGACAAGCCGGTGGTGGAATGATGAGCGAGCGCCCGTCACAGCATATCGCGGAAGGCTGATGACGCTCCGGTGTTGAGATTCGGGGGCTGATAGCGGATAGTAGCCGCGCCTTGCAGGCGCGCAAGCCCTGAGGGTGTTGAGGGGGACACGATGGGCATGGGTAGTCAGGTAGAGATACGGCGCGGGCTGCCGGACGAGTATCGTCGGCAGGCTGCGGAAATCCTTTACGATGGGTTCCGGCGGAAATACCAGGCGATTTTTGGCTCCGAGGCGCATGGCGTCGCCATCATGGAAAAAGACCTGGACCCGGACAATATCCTGATTGCGTTGCGCCAGGGCGAGTTGGTCGGGCTGACGGGCGTCGAGTACGGGCGCGGGCGCTATATGCGGCCCAGGATGGCTACTCTGGCGGTGGAGTATGGCTGGCTGCGGAGCAGGTTGATGATGGCCGCGTCGGTGCTGTTCTTTTCGCCACATCGCAAGGGCGAGTTGCATCTGGGGCCGATTGCCGTCAAGGCGGGCCTGCGGGGGCAGGGGATCGGGACGCGGCTGCTTGAGGCGAGTTTTGATCTGGCGCGGCGGGAAGGGCTGCACGCGGTGCGGCTGGAAGTGGTGGACACGAACCCGGACGCGCGACGTCTGTATGAGCGGCTGGGTTTTCGGGCGATCAAGGTCAAACATTATCCATTTGTACGCAACTGGATGGGGCTTTCGGCGGCTATTACGATGATCAAAGAGATCGAGTGAGCGCCGGGGGAACCTCACCCCCTGGAAGGAGATTGGACCGCCGCCATCCTTGGCGGCTTACAATTATGCCGGCTGGAAGCCGGCGGTCCAGTTTGTAGGCGCGGCTACCTGTCCGCCCTTGATCTCAAAGGGCGAGGGTGGTTGGGGGCGCGCTGGCATTGGGCAGGCCGGGCAAACGGGGTATAATGGGCCTGGCGTTAGCCAAACATTCAAGCAAAGGGGGACTAGACGCATGTCTGATCAGAATCCCAAGCAGCAGGAAATTCGCAAGCTCGACATCACCGATTTGGAGCGCATTGAGCGGTTCCGGCGGGCTGGCTATGGTGGCTCGGTGTCTGATGCTCTGGCAAGCCTGGGGGTGATGAACACCGTGTTCTCTGCCCAGTTCAAGCCGCTGCGCCAGGGGATGCAGTTGGTAGGCCGGGCGTTGCCCATCAAGCTGCACTCGCAGGTGGACATCAGCAACATGCCCGGCGAGCAGGAGGCCAGGGAGGCCAAATGGGAGGCAGAGGGCGGCCATCCTCAGAAGCGGATGATGCGGGCCGTGGCCGAGTCGGCGCCGGGATCGGTGCTTTGCTTTGACTGTGGCGGCGACATGCAGCCCGCGCACTTTGGCGAGATGAGCTGCCAGTTGGCGTATGCTCACGGCTGCCGGGGTATGCTGCTGGCGGGCAACTGCCGCGACACGCAGTATGTGCTCAAGATGCCCGATTTCCCCATGTTCACCTTTGGCACGCGCCCCAACGCTTTCGGCGGCTGGATTATCACCGAAGTGGACAAGCCGATCTACTTGCCGGGCCACCTGACGCACTATGTCAAGGTCATGCCTGGCGATTTCATTTTTGGTGATAACGACGGCGTCCAGTTGATCCCAAAGGACCTGGTGGACGAGGTGTTGCTGCGCGTCGAGGCGACCTTTGAGAAGGAGAACGAGGAGCGCAAGGCGCTGGCGGATGGGATGCCGATTGACGAGGTTTACCGCACGTTTGGCGTGCTCTAGGCATACACGCCTGGGCTGGATGTCCAGAGAACAAGGCTTCAGGGGGCAGAATGACAGAACGCACATTGTACACACAAATCTCCTCGGAATGGGGGATGTTTACCCTGGTGTGGCGCGAAGGGGAGAACGGGGGGCGCGCGTGCCGGGTGTTCTTGCCGCGAGCTGGCGCGCCGACTGCCGAGACGCTGCCCGGGCTTTTTCCAGGCATCCAGTCCGACACCAGCCCGGCTATGCGGGAACTGGGGGAACGCATACAACGGTTCCTGGCCGGGGAAGCAGTGACTTTTTGCGTGGATGAGATGGCGCTGGAGCACTGCTCGGCGTTCCAGCGCCGTGTGCTGTTGGCCGAGTATGCGGTGCCACGCGGCTCGGTGACGACCTATGGGCTGCTCGCCCAGCATTTGGGGCAGCCTGGGGCGGCGCGGGCAGTGGGCCGGGCGCTGGCTACGAACCCGCTGCCAATCCTGATCCCCTGCCATCGGGCGGTGGCCGCTGACGGCGGGCTGGGCGGCTTTCAGGGGGGGCTGGCGATGAAGCGGGCGCTGCTCGAGCGCGAAGGGGTCGCTTTTGACGCGCACGGGCGGGCGATTGCCCCGCGTATGTATGGATAAGGACGGCGCTATAGTTGCCACTTGGCCTATGCTTGCTTGCGCTATAGGCCAAGTGGCAGGATTCGCCATTTTGTGGTAGAATAGCGCCAGGTTAGGCGATAACGGAATATGAAAACCGGACGTGGTTCCAGCCTGAACAGAGTTGTCGCACCCGATCTCTAGAAGAATCAACTTGGCTTGTGCTGCTCCATAAAGAATGCGCTACCAATGGTATGAGCGTTCTTTCCTCGCTTTGCACATCCCACACTATGTAACGCACAGTCTCTATCCCTCATCTCGGAACACCTTCCTTATCTCGAACTCTAGCTCTCGTTGTGCCCCGCTGAACTCCGTGGCGCTTGTCTCCGTCAGGTCTGGATAGGCTCTCGCATTTACCATGTTTCATCCTGGCTTGCTGAGGGGGCGTGTTTGAACCAAGGCTCATGGGGGATGCATCAGTGCCGACGATTGATACCAATTTTTGCTGGGGAGTTGTAGCCGGGCTAGCCATATTCTTTTGGTTTCAGCGATTGCAGGCGGCGGGCAACAAAGTGGCGAGTTCGTTCTCGTCCAAGACCGTGGCCCCTGTGACAGCGGGGTTTGGCGGGTGCTTTATGCTGCTGCTGTTGCTGGCTGTGCCCGCCATCCTGATATTTGGTCAGGGCGTGTGGGACAGGGTGGTCTGGCTGTTGGGGTTGTGATATGGTTCCAGCTATCCGTGGAGAGGGATAACAATTGAGGATTCTGTTTGTTTCCAACTACTATCCTCCTTACGAGGTAGGCGGCTATGAGCAGTTGTGTCGCGATGTGGCGGAGCAGCTCGCCCAGCGCGGGCATCAGGTGGAGGTGCTGACCAGCGACCGCCGGGTGGCCGGGCGAGAGGCTGCGCCAGGGGCGGGGCAGGAGAAGCATGTACATCGGCTGTTGCGGTTTCCCGCCGATCTGAGGGCACGCACGAGCGGGGTTGTTGCGTTCTTTTCCGGGCGTCGCTGGAAGGATGAGCAGTACAACCGGGCTTGCTTACGTGAGGTGGCCCGGCGATTTGCGCCCGATGTCGTGTTCATCTGGAGTGTGGAAGGGTTGCCCCGCTCCATCGCTACAGAGGCCGAGATGTTGCCTGGCGTGGCAACGGCCTATTGGTTGGCGGGCCGCTCGCCCGCAGCGCCCGACGAGAACTGGCTCTATTGGGAGGATAATACGTCGGATAACGCCGGGTGGCGCCTGGTCAAGCCGGTGCTGGCCCGCGTAGCGTTGGCGATGTTGCGACGGGAGGGCAAGCCCGAGCGCCTGCGGATGCAGCACGTGGCGCTGGTCAGCGAGTATATGCGCCAGCAGGGGATTGCCGAGGGCTATGTGCCTGAACACGCGCAGGTGATCTATAACGGGGTAGAGCCTGACCTGTTTTACAGGCCCATACGCCCACCGGACGGGGCTGCGCTGCAACTGCTATGCGCGGGGCGGCTAATTCCCGGCAAAGGGGTACATACCGTCCTGGAAGCGCTCAACACCCTGGTCCAAGAGCGGGGGCTACGCAGCGTCCGGCTCAACGTGGTGGGCAGCGGCCCCGAAGACTATATGGGACAACTGAAGCAGTATGTGGTGGAGCATGGCCTGCAAGAGCACGTTACCTTTTTGGGGTGGCGCTCACGGGAGGCGATGCCCGAACTGATGGCCGAACATGATGTGCTGGTTCTGCCTACTATACACCCGGAGCCTTTTGCCAGGGTGGTTTTGGAGGCGATGGTTAGCGGCATGGTCGTGGTGGGCACGTTGACCGGCGGCACGGGGGAAATCCTGCTGCCCGATGTGACCGGGCTGGCATTTGCCGCCGGGGATGGGGCCGACCTGGCCGCGCAACTGGAGCGGTTGGCATGTGATCCGGTGCTGCGGGTTCGGCTGGCAATCGAGGGCCAGCAGCGGGTGCTGCGAGACCTGACGATGGAGCGGATGATAGAGAATATTGAGCGCTTTTTGGAGGGGGCGGTTGCCGAGCGCGCCCAGGGAGTGCGGGTTCCCTCCGCGACGCTGGCCTGAGCGCGAGTCTGGCATAAAAGCCGGGGATCGCCAGTCTAGCGGCGATCCCCGGCTTGGCGTTTACGCCTCGGCGATAATGCGATCCACCACCAACTGGCGGAAATCGGGGGACAGGCTGGCAAAGTATGCGCTAAACCCGGTCACCCGCACGATCAGGTCGGGGTATTTGCTGGGGTCCTTGTGGGCCTCCAACACCTGCCGGGCATCCATCACGTTCATGTTGATTTGTGTTCCCCCCAGATCAAAGTGGGTCTTGATGAGGTCCATGACCTTTTCCAGGCCGCCTTCATCCCTGGAAATGCCGGGATCGAACTCGATTTGCATGGGCGCGGCGTTGCCATAGCCTGGCTGCACGGAAGCGATAGCCACAGCCATGGCGCTGGGCGCGCCGTCCTCACGAAAGTGCGGGTCTGGATTCGATCCGTGCGAGATGGGGTCTCCGGCGTGACGCCCGTTGGGTGTCGCCCCCAGGGCTTTGCCCATCGGGATGGTGTTGGCCCAAGAGAAGAGGCCCGGCATGAGGATAAAGCCCTCGGTGGGGGTCTCTTTGCAGGCACGGGTAAAGGACTCTGAAACGCGCACGGCCCAATCGTCCGCCCGCGAGCCGCCCGACCCGTAGCGGCGAATGCCCTTCATCATCAAGCGCGCTCGCTCGCCGTCGGCGCCTGCCCAGTCGCTCTCCAGGTAATGGTCGAGTTGCTCCCAGGTGAGGCGCTGTTCTTGCTCGATGCGCTGCTCGATGGCCGCGAACGAGTCCGCCACTGTAGCCAGGGCCGCGCCGTCAATGCACAGGTTGTAGAACTCGACGCCCCAGCTTGCAGCGTCGCGCCCCTTCTCGATGGGGCCGTGGCAGAGCAGGTCTAGCACCAGCTCGGGGAACACCTCTTGCATGTGGTCCAGGTGAATGCGAAAGCCCTCTGCGAGCACCTCCACGGCGCGCTTTAGATGGCGCTCAAAGCGACGCCACAGCTCGTCCACTGTGCGGGGCGCGTTCGGGTCCTCGCGGAACTCGCGGTAGGCCACCTCGAACACTGCTCCAAAGTTGATCTTGACGCAGTCGTTCAGGGTGTATTCCCGGCCAGGGATGGCGGACCAATGGCAGCCGGCATAGGCGCGCTGCCGGGAGAGTTCCAAGGGGTAGCCATTCCGCGCAAAGCCGTCAACGGTATTGTCGACGCCCAAGAACTTGGGCATGCCTAGCTTGTCCTCGAACATGATCTCGACGCCCCGCCGCAACAGGCCGGGGTCTGTGGACTTGCCGACGCACACGCCGATGTTGGCGGGGGTCTTGAGTTGGTGCGCGGCTTCCAGGACGAGGTAGGAAACCCTGTTGGTCACATCTCGGCCGGTTTCGTCAGGGCCGCCGAGTTGGATGTAGGCGGTATCGCGCACGAGCAGCGAGGCGATGTCCCAGATGGCTTCCTCTTCGGTAAGTGTGCCCGCGGCGATATCGCGCTCGTAGAAGGGGGTCAGCAAGAGATCGAGCCGCCCCAGGGAGCCGCTGCCGTTGTACATACGGGCAGCCATCTGATACCAGAGAATCCACTGACATGCCTCGCGGAAGGTAGTCGGGGGATCTGTGACCAGTTTCTCGTTGATGGCAGCCATAGCGAGCAGGTTTTCCCGCAGTTCCGGGTCTTGCTCGGTCTGGGCCATTTTGCGAGCGGCCTGGGCATGGCGTCGAATCCAGTCCTGCATACCGAGGACGATGGCTTCGAGGCCGTCGTAAAAGTCAGAGGTTTGCGGGCCATTGACCTGGCGGTAGTAGCGAATCTTGGTCAGGATGCCGTCCCAGCCCTGTTCGAGGCCAATGCTGAGGTCCTGGCAAAAGTGCTGGGCAGCGCCGATGCCGGTGACTAACTGGTACTTTTTCTGTTCCGGCCTGAGGTGGGAATAGTCGATATCGGGCCGCCAGTGGCCCTTGCGGTAAGAGTTAAAGTTGGCCATGTAGGCCCCAGCCAACGCGCTCATGGGGTCTATGTAGGGGGGATGGGCATCGAGCAGCGCCTTGAAATTCTCCCCGGCCAACTTGGGGCCGAAAAATGCCCCGTCGGGATAGTTGGACTCGATTTCCACGCCGTCGAGAAGCACGTCAGTGATGGGCATTCCCGACCCGCTGATGGCCTGAACGATCTTGCGGTTCTCCAGCGGGGGCAACACCAGGGCGTGGTCATCGTGGTTCATGGACCCAATAACCTGCCATTTTTCGCGCGTTTGCTCGGCCTTTCTAGCCCTCAATGCCTCAATGCGCGCTTGATAGCTCAAGTTCGGTGTAACTGTCGCGGTCTGCATGCGATTTACCTCCAGAGTACGATCAGGTTGTTTATGGAGTGGCCTGGGCCAGCTACTTGGCAGCGATGCAAGTCGGCGCAGGGTACCGCTTCAGGTTGTTAACTCTATTCCTGGTACCATACAGTATAGCGCCTCTACAGCCGAATAGCAAGATGGGATAAGCGTATCCTGGCGCTGTACCACTGATCTGGCTGGCGGAGCGCACAGACACGGCACGCTATGCACTCCGGGCATAGCGTGCCGTGTCTTGCTTACTGCTTGTGATGGCGGTTAGGGGCGAACGACGGTTCCATCCGCTCTGCGGTCGCCCGTTTTCTGGGGCTGCTCTCCGCGGGGCATGCCTGCGCGCCAATGGCGGGCGACGGCCTCGCCGTCGAGCAACTTGGCGGCCTTGTCCTCGTCGATGTCGATGCCCAGGCCGGGGCGGTTGCCGACGTATAGATAGCCTCCGTCGAGGATGGCGTGCCCAGGAAAGACCTCTAGCTCCTCAGGGGCAAAGTGGTTCTCCTCCTGAATGCCAAAGTTCCAGATGGTCATGTCCAGTTGCGCGGCTGCCATCTGGTTGACCGGGTCGTTATCGCCGCCCTCCTGGAAGGCGGTGTGCACGCCGAACCATTCGCACAGCGTGGCGATCTTGCGGCATTGGGTGATGCCGCCCGCCTTGGAGACGCGCACCCGCACAAAGTCGATCAGCCGCTCGGTGATCAGCGGGACCCACTCGTGGGGATTTGTAAACAACTCGCCCATCGCCTGCGGGGTGGTGCATTGCTGGCGCATCAGGCGGAACCAGTCATTTTGCTCTGGCGGCAGGGCGTCTTCGAGGAAGAACAGCCGATAAGGCTCCAGCAGTTTGGCGAGCGTGACGGCGTTGTGTGGCCTCAGATGCTCATGGACGTCGTGGGTGAGCTTGGGGCCAAAGCCCAGTTTGGACCGCAGATAGTCAAACATCTTGGGGATGTTTTCCAGGTAAGCCTCGTCGTCAAAGGCGTTCCTTTGCGGCCAGGCGTTCTTGGGAGCGCCGGCCTTCTCCATCGGCACGAACCCGCCGCCGCCGTAAGGGCCAAGCTGGCAGCGAATGTACTGGTAGCCCTCCTCCATGTAGCGGCGCACGTCTTCTTCCAGCTCGGCCAGGTCATTCCCGCCTGCGTGGGCGTAGCAGGGGACTGCTGCGCGGCAGGGGCCGCCAAGGAGTTCGTACACCGGCATGCCCGCCTCTTTGCCCTTGATGTCCCAGAGGGCCATGTCGATAGCGCCCAGGGCTGTGGAGAGGATGGACCCGTTGCGCCAGTAGTTGCTGGTGTAGAACGACTGCCAGTTGTCCTCGATGTGCCCCGCCTCCTGGCCGATCATGCGGGGGGCCAGCACTTCTTCAA
>JAAYXX010000536.1 GCA_012515695.1 Chloroflexota bacterium | reverse complement strand
TGGGGGTTGACCTGGCGACGCTGCGCTATACGGCGGTGGGGATGAACCACATGACCTGGTTTACCGAGGTGCGCGTGAATGGGCAGGACGCCATGCCTCGCCTGCATGATGTAGCGAAGCACAAGATCGCCGAGGCGGCTGAGGGCAAGGTGGATAATCCCTTTAGCTGGCAAATGCTCCAGTTGTTTGGCGCGTTCCCGGCGGTGCTGGATCGCCACGTGACCGAGTTCTTCCCGCAGTTGTTCGCGACGGGGGAATATGGCATCGGGGCGGCGGAGCGCAAGACGCTGGGTGTGGATGTGTTCAGCCTGGAGGAGACTATTGCTTACGGGGACCGCATTTACGCGCAGATGAAAGAGGATGCTTTGTCGCAAGAGCCGCTGCCTGCGGACTATTTTGAGCGGGTGGGCGGAGAGCACGAGCAGGTGGTAGAGATTATCGACAGCATTCGGCGGGACACGGGCCGCATCTACTCGGTGAACCTGCCCAACACGGGGCAGGTCCCCAACCTGCCGATGGACGCGATTATCGAGGCCCCGGCGGTGGCGGAGGCTAACGGCCTGCGGGCCATTACCCAGCCCGAACTGCCGGTGGGCATTGTGGGCACGCTGGCTACGCGGCTGGCCTGGGTAGAGACGGTGGTAGAGGCTGCGTTGGAAGGGAGCCGAGACACGTTTGTGCAGGCTCTTATTCTGGATGGCGCGGTGCGCTCGGTGCAGATGGCTGAGGAGTTGGCCGACGAGTTGTTGGCCGCTCATGCGGCGTATCTGCCGCAGTTCGCGTAGGCTGGCGCGGGAGTTGCGCGGCAGGGATGCTGCGGCTACAGAGCGTCGGTATCCCTGGCGGCTCGATGGTATGGACCGCCGCCATCCCTGGCGGCTAGATGGAGTATGACAATGGCGAACGGGGCCGGCAAGGATGCCGGCGGTCCCTCGCGTGGAGCGTTGCCATCCTAGGCGGCCAGAGCGCGGCGGGCTGCAATCACTGGAAAAAGGCCGCCCCAGGGAGCGTATCCTTGGGGCGGCTGAATGTTGTATGTGGCTGTGTTCAGTAGGTTCCGTAATCCAGGCAGGCGCGGTACATGGCCTCCAGGTTCTCCACGGGCGTGCAGGGCGGCAGGTTATTGCCCTCGCGCAAGATGAAGCGCCCCCCCTCTTTGATGCCCGACAGCAGGATTTGCTTGCTTTTCTCATAGACGCTTTCCGGCGTGCCGTGCAGCAGGTCGGCCACCGGCGGCCCGCCCATGATCTCGACATCTGGCCCCAGTTCTCGGCGCAGTTTGCCAAAATCCACGGGAAAGCCCGTGTCGAACGATTGCACGTTCAGTTCGTCGCGCAGGGTGACAAAGTGGCGCGTCGCATCGCCGCACAGGTGGATGCCGCGCGGCTTGTCGGGGAGAAAGGTGTCGTAGAATCGGCGATGGTGCGGCAGGATCATCTCGCGGTAGGTGCGTGTGCTGATGAGCTGCACCGAGTCGTCGGCCAGCCCGACGCCCAGCGACTCGTCTCCCCAGTAGCGCCGGAAGGCATATACCCGGTTGATGGCCGCCTGTGTGATAAACCCCATCAGCCGGTTGGCGTAATCGGGGTCGACGAGCAGGTCGGACAACAGCCGCTCGCCGCGCAGGCAGATGCCCACCGTCAAGCAGCCGTCTGTGCCGGTAGGGGCATAGTTCGCCACGCGCACGGGGCGCCCTTCGAACTCGATGCCCTGGGCAAGCTCTTTCATACGCAGGCACAAGTCGAGGCTTTCCTTGAAAAATCCCTGTTTGGTTGGGTCCGAGATGTCTTGCTCAAAGATGCTCTCTTTGTGGTCGTCGTCCAGGATGGGGAGGGTATCGGGGACCTGGCCCTCGCGGTAGATGATGGGCGCGCCGAAAAAGGCTGTTTCGTACACGTTCTGGCGGTCTGTGTAGACCTGCCACACATCGGGCAGCCCGACGGGATCGTCGGTGTAGCGGTGCAGGACGGTGGCGCGATAGTGCGCGTGTTGTAGTTGCACGTCGAGCATCACTTTGGCGTCCTGAAAGTACTGCTCAAAGGTGTAGCGTTTGGTGTTGAGCCGGGGATCCAACAGGATGATGCGGGGATTGGTCGCCAGCAGAACGGGGACGCGCACCGGCTCGCGGCGGCGGTAAGCTTCCCAGACGGCTTGTTTCTCTTGGTTCGATACCAGCGGTGCTTGGTTCATTTTTGACCTCTGTATGGATGATCCTACATATTCCGTCCGCTATCGGCAGTTGAGACTGCACCAACCATTGCGTCGCCATGATGAGGTTTAACAAAATAGCTCGGTAACAGCCATTAAGATGGGCGGTTGAAACCGCAGCAACCATTGCGTCGCCATGTATGGCGCCGCCATACATGGCGCACCTGCCTTCGCAGGCTACAGATGGCTGGGAGAGCAGTCGCCCCACGATCAGCCATTTTGTAGTTGTTGCAGCCGTTGTATAGTCATCAGCAAAAAGCGCGGCACGTGGAAACACCCTTTGTAGTTGCCCCCTTTGCAGGTGTGCGTCAGGTTGCCGCGCCGGTCGCAATAGCCGAACCACTCGCCGTATTCCGGGTCGGCGAAATGGGCGTAGGAGTATTGGTGTACCCGTTCCAGCCAGGATAGCCAGCGGTCTTGGCGGGTGAGGCTGTAGGCCAGCACCAGAGCGTAGAGCGTTTCGGTGTGCGGCCACCAGAGCTTCATGTCGGCTTCTAGCTTGAGCGAGGGAAAGCCGCCGAGGTCCATATAGTAATACAGCCCGCCAAACTCTTTATCCCAGCCGTATTCCAGCGAGCCTTCGATTACGACCAGCGCCAGTTGTTGCGCTGCGGCCTGCTCATCGGCTGGGATGTCGGGGAGATTTTCCAGGATGTGCAGCAGGAACCAGGCAACCTCGATAGAGTGACCCGGAATGAACATGCGGGTTTCGGGCCATTCGTGGATGTCCATCGGAGTCAACGGAACATTCTCTACCAGGATACGGCGCTCGGGATCATAGTGCCGACGCACGCCAGCGATAGCCTCGCGCATGACATCCCGGTAGCGCGGGTCGTCCTGCACCTGCGTCAGTTCGATAGCCATCGAGGCCAGCACCATCACGTCGGCTAGGCCGCTCATGGGCGGTTGCCCGGCCATGACCGGGCGACCCATCAGCGACGGGTTGTTGATCCATTCGCGAATGCGCCAGAACAGGTCTACCGACTCTTGCAGGCAACTCTCGTCGCCAGTGGCTTTAAAGTATTCCAGCAGGCCGAGCATGTAAAAGACGGCAGCGTAGGGCTTGCGCTGGTAGAAGAAGGGTTTGCCGTCGCGGGTGAGGCTGAAATAGATGCGGCCCTGCTCGTCGCGGCCATAGCGCCGCATAAAGTGAAGGCCCAGCGTGGCAGCGTCGAGGTACTCCTGCTTGCGTTCCCATTCGTTGTACAGCCGGGAGAACATCCAGACCTCGCGACCCTGTAGCCACATATACTTTTTGGTGTCGTACACCGTGCCGTCTCGATCCAGAGCCGTAAAGTATCCGCCGTATTCCCGATCCAGCGAGTGTTGCAGCCAGAAAGCGATGCAGGCGTCCAGGTCTTGGCGGTAGCATTCCAGGTATTTGGATAGCATAGAGTCCCTCCAGTTTTTGCGCGATGTTCAGACCAGGTCCCGTAGATGGCGGCGCAGTAGCCTCTTGGACACAGCCAGCAGGGTGACAGCGGCCAGCACAAAGGCCACTGTGTATACGTTCCAGGGGTCAATCACGAACCCCAGCGCCAGCCCCGCAGCCGGGGGGTGAGCGGTATCGGTGATGACCATAGCCAGAATGGCTGCCCCAACGGCCACAGCCGTAAACAGCAACTGCGAAGCCTGGGGGGTGATAGCCGTTCTGGAAGCAAGGCAGCCTGCCAGCAGGGAGGCCCCGGCGCCCGTCAGTATACCGATGATGTTTCCCCCAAACAGCCGCCGTGGCTGGGCAGGGGGAGAGTTGGGCATGGCGAACACGACGAACGTCGTAGACCCCAGGGCCGCGACCACCGCCGGGCCGATGAGAATATCCAGAAACAGGACAATGACGAAAATAACCAGCGTAGCCAGGCCGCTCTGGAGAAGGACACTTCCCAGATGATCCTTGACATTCGGATCGAGTATACGCATAGGTCCCACCATTCGCTAGATTTCAGGAATGGGAGCGGCAAGAGGCTGCTTATAGACTTTGGCAGGCAGGGCAGATAAAGCTGGCCGTGCTCCCTGTCTTGATTTTGACCACATTCGTGCCGCATACGGGGCAGGCTTGTCCCTCTTTGTACCCCACCAACAGGCAATCCATGTCGAACGATCCCCCTTGCCCGTAGAGGTTCTGCTCCCAGTGGGTGCCTCCCAGGTCTACGGCTCCCTGGAGCGTTTCGCGGATGCTCCGCCATAGGGCGGCGGTTTCGTCGGCGGTGAGGCTGTTGGCCGGGCGCAGGGGGTGGAGTCGGGCGCGGAACAGGATATCGTGGGAGTACATGTTGCCGATTCCGGCGATCTGGCTCTGATCGAGCAGGATGGACTTGATGCGCGTTCTGCGTCCCGCGAGCAGGGCCGCCAGCGCGTCCACGGTGAACGCATCGCTCAGGGGGTCCACCCCCAACCCGGCGGTCATCTTGTGTTGGGGCAGTTCGGCGCGTGAAACCAGGTGAATATACCCGAACCACCAGAAATGCAGCGACAGGCGCGAGCCGTCGGTGAACGTGAACAATGCCTGGAGCTTGTCCGGGAGCGGTTCATCTGGCCGATGGAACAAGATTTCCCCGCCCATCCCCAGGTTGAGCAGCAATTCCTGCTCGCCGAGATGGAGGAACATCCATTTACCGCGATGGGTGGCCCCCTGGACGGTTGCGCCCGTCACGCGCTCGGCGAACTCGGTAGGCGGCAGGTTCAAGCACTTGGGCTGGAATAGCTCCGCGCTGGCGAATGTGCGCCGGGAAAGCTCGGCGTTCATCTCACGGGCACGCAACAGCGTTTCTGGCAGTTCGGGCATAGGTGATGCCTCCGGTTAGGATTGCAGGGCGGCGAACCAGGCGGCCACTTCGCGCAGTTGGCCTGGGATGTCGATATGCTGCGGGCAGCGGTCGAGGCAGGTGCCGCACTCGGCGCAGACGGACGCGTCGTGCTGCTCGGCGGTCAATTGCCGATACCCGCTGACGGCATACTCCTCCAGCCCATAGACCCTGTAATAGTTGTACATCTCAAAGGCGCGTGGGATGTTGACCTCGTTGGGGCAGGGGAGGCAATACTGGCAGCCTGTGCAGTATAGCCGGGCCAGTTCTTTGGCCTGGTCCATGAGCGTGTTGACGGCGGCTACTTCCTGCTCGCTCAACGGCCCCTTGTCCACGGCGGCGCAGTTTTGCTCGACCATCTCGACAGATCCCATGCCAGAGATGGCTACGCTGACGCCAGGGGTAGAGAGCACAAAGCGCAGGGCGAGTTCGGCGGCCCCGGTGGCGCTCAGGTCTCCGGCCTCGCGCAGGTTCCTGGGTATCACGGACAGTCGCCCGCCGCCCACCGGCCCCATGACGACGACGGGGATGTTCTTGGATTGGGCATAGGCGATGGCCTGTTCGTTTGCGCGATCCAAATAGTTGTACTGGCAGGTGACTAGCTCGAACATGCCCTCGTCAATCAGGCGGATCATGTTCTCTGGCTTGTCGTGGAAGGAAAAGCCGACGTGCTTGACCAGGCCCTCGGCCTTGGCGCGGGCCATATCCTCGATCCAGCCGGTCCTGGCGTCAATCTCATGCCAGTTGTCCCAGCCGATGCCGTGGAACAGATAGTAGTCAAAATAGTCGCGGCGCTGTTTCCACAACTGATGCTCCAGCATGCGGCGCAGGTCGCCGGGGTTCTGCATGCCGAACTTGGTACACTTGGCGGCGACGACGATCTCGTCGCGGCGGGGCCACTGGGAAATGGCGTCGCCGACGGCGAACTCGGACTCGCTGTTGCAGTACTGAAAGCCCGTGTCTACATAATTCACGCCCAACTCAAAGGCGCGGTGGAACATGGCGATAGACTGTTCGGCGTCAACGTATTCCTTGCCGCCGATGTTGACCATCGGTAAGAGCATAGACCCGAACCCTAGCCGGGAGACGCGGTGGTTCGTGTTGCCGAGTTGTGTGTATTGCATGAGCATTCCCTCCTTATGCTAGGCTTCTAGTTTGGGCCATATTGGAGCGTTTGTCAAACGTTTCGCCGTCTGGGGAAGCGGCTATCAGGAGGCTGTATGCATAGACGCGCTTGTGTTGCCGCTATCCGTTCGAGTTTTTCGCCAGAGCGATACCCAGAGGGCGTGAATTGCGTACATAATGTGATCAGTCCGCGCGTTCGCGCAAGCTGTGGTGGGCCTGTCCAACGAATATGGAGTATAATACACCCGGGTCCAAGATGATCGTTCACATCCAAAGGGAGCTTGACATGACATCTCTTGCACAGAGGATTGACGCCCTTATCACTGCAAGCCCGGACTATGTGGCGAGCCTCGCCATCAAGGAAGGAAGCGTCGCCATCCTGGAGGAATATATTCAAAAGATCCAAGATGGCCTGAGGGCATTGG
>JAAYXX010000535.1 GCA_012515695.1 Chloroflexota bacterium | reverse complement strand
TACGGGCAAAAAGAGCGGCGTTCGATAGAACGTGCGCCCGCGCAGCGATTGGTTGAGAAAAAGGGCTAGCGCCAGAGAAAGCACGATCTTCCCCGCCACCGTGCCGAGGGCATAGACCGTGTTGTTCCACAGCGCCAGCCCGATGACCTCGTCTTGCAACATGCGCTGGAAATTTTGCAAACCGACGAAAACTGGGGGTTCGATCCCGTCCCAACGCAACAGGGCTAGGTAAAGCCCTGCTACCATCGGGGCTAGCTTGAATACGGCGTATATTAAAAGGGCAGGGAGCACCCAGAGATAAGGCGTTAGGTTACGCCGCCGGCGGCGCGAACCTCCGGCAGCGCTGATTGCAGCAAATAGCGGTATCATGACGGTTCCCCGTACGCTTGACGCGCCACAAATGGCCGCGGCGCGTACAACTGCGGTGCGCCGAGGGTGCCGCGAGCCCGGGTCTGCAAAGACTCGTGCACCCTCAACGCTCTTTCACCTGACTGGGCTAGATCTCGAACTCGTACCCGTCTGCGTATAATTCGTCCATCGCCTGTTGAATTGCGTCCGCCGCCTCTTGGGATGTCTTGGTCCCGACGACTACCGCCTGTTGATTCTCCTGGAAGGCACGCGTGATCTCGGGCGGCCAGTACCAGTCTAGGTAGGTAAACTGATGCGGTGCGCATTCCTCGGCATAGCGCAGCGCAATGGGGTCGTCACTTGCCTGCACGTTGACGTTCGTGGATACCGGGTCCCTGTTCAATTCGTTCGACCACTTGACCCACTCGTCGCTGGTCATCAAATCGAGGATGCTGAATGCCAGGTCCTGGCGTTCCGGTGCGATTTTGGCATAGATGCCGGTGGCGGATCCGGTGCCGCCAGGTAGCATACGGTTGAGGCCTTCGTCTTCTACCGACAGCAACGGCGGGATCACAGACATATCCAGTTCCGGCGGGTTATCCTCGCGGAAGCTCCCGATGAACGTGGTATGGTCGTAGAGAATAGCCCCCTGCCCCTGCGAGAAGACAATCCACGAGCCGTCGCGGTCGAGGCTAGTAACGCCCTCGATGAACATCTCGTCGCGGGCGTATTGGTTGAGAATCTCCAGCGCATCGACGGTTTCTGGGTCATTGAACTTGGCTTCGCCGTTGAGGATAGCCCAGGTCTTTTCAACCGGCTGGTTGTCCGATGTCTGAGCAAATGCGAAGAAGTGCCAGACTGGCCAGAGATAGATGTTCTTACCGGGGTGCACGAACGGGGCTGCGCCAGCTTCCTTCAAGGCAGGCGCCATCGCCAGCAGATCGCTGTATGTGACTGGATCGGCCACTCCAATCTGCTCGAGCAACTTTTTGTTGTAGAGGAAGGTGAAGCCGCTGATACCGCCACGCGGCAACGCCCACAGCGTGCCACTGATGGTGTATGTCGAGATCCCCACCGGGCGGAACCGATCCAGGTAGTCTAGGTCGGAAAGGTCGGCCATACGGCCGCCAACAGCATAGCGGCGCAGGTCCTGGCCATTGAGGTCCAAAATGTCGATCTGGTCGCCGGCCACCTCCGCCGCCGCGAATAACTCGGTATAACGCTCGCTGGTTAGCCCGTTCCACTTAACTGTAACGCCAGGATTC
>JAAYXX010000534.1 GCA_012515695.1 Chloroflexota bacterium | reverse complement strand
TGGTCTTGGCCGAGCCGAGGATCACCGCGTTGGGCGCCACATAGCGCAGCACCCGCAGCGCACCGGTGTGGTCCGGCTCCATATGGTTGATGACGATATAGTCCAGGGCTGCCGGGTCCACTCGCCCATAGAGCTGATCCAGCAGGGCGTCCTCCTGTGCGTGCTTGGTCAGGTCGATCAGAGCCTTTTTCTCGTCCAGGATGAGGTAGCTGTTATAAGATACCCCCTCTTGGGTGATAGGCCAGAGGCCCTCAAACAGGTCCGTCGTGCGGTCATTCACGCCGATCCAGTGAATGCCGGGTTTGATCTCGATAGCTGGCATCGTTCATTCCTCCAGTTGGCCGTTGCTGCCCAGGCGGGCAATGATGACTGCCAGAGGATAACACAAAACGGCGCGACAATCAAGTTGTCGAGTTAATTACTAAAGATAGACTGATAACGCGCCGTAGAATTGCGTTGGTCTGCGGACACAAGTGTGTTATCATCATCGGGAATGAGGTAGCAGGAGGTATGGAAATGGATCAACCGGTTTACCTGGATTACAACGCCACCACGCCCATTGACCCACGGGTGGCGGAGGCCATGCAGCCTTGCCTGGGGCCGCTGTTCGGCAATCCGTCCAGCCCGCACCTGTACGGGGTGGCGGCCAAAAAGGCCATCGAAGCGGGCCGCGAGCAGGTGGCGGCCATGTTGGGCTGCTCGCCGGGGGAAGTTGTGTTCACCAGCGGCGGCACCGAGTCAAACAACGCCGCCCTCAAAGGGGTGGCCGAAGCCTATGCCGGGCTGGGCCGCCACATTATCACCTCGGCCATCGAACACCCGGCCATCCTGGAGCCGTGCGAATATCTGACGGGCAAGGGGTACGAGGTGACGATTTTGCCGGTGGATGAGTATGGCATGGTGGCCCCTGAGCAGGTCGAGGCGGCCATACGCGACGATACCATCCTCGTGACGATCATGCACGCGAACAACGAGGTGGGCACCATCCAGCCCATCCGCGAGATTGCGGCCATCGCCCACGCCCACGGCGCGCTGATGCACACGGACGCGGCGCAAACGCCCGGCAAGCTGCCGGTCAACGTGGACGAGCTGGACGTAGACCTGCTTTCGCTGGCGGGGCACAAGCTGTATGCCCCCAAGGGGGTGGGCGCGCTATACGTGCGCGAGGGGGTGCGCCTGAATAAGTTTATGCACGGCGCGACCCACGAGCAGAACCGGCGGGCCAGCACGGAGAACCTGATGGGCATTGTCGGGCTGGGCGCGGCGTGCCATCTGGTCACCACGAACCTGGGGGAATACGCGGCCCATATGGGCGCCATGCGCGAGCGGCTGCGGGCGGGCCTGCAAGGCGCGCTGGCCGACACGCGGGTGAACGGCCACCCCACGCTCTTTTTGCCCAATACGTTGAGCATCGGCTTTCGGGGGCTGGACGCGACGGACATCCTGGTCGAGTTGGTGGATAGCGTGGCGGCCTCTGCCGGGGCGGCCTGTCACACGGATCAGGTAACGGTGTCGGCGGTGTTGCAGGCGATGCGCGTCCCGTTCGAGTATGCGCGGGGCACGCTGCGCCTTTCCGTGGGGCGGCACACCACGCCGGAGGAAATTGACCGGACGGTGGAGGCGATTGTTGGGGCGGTGCGGAGGCTGCGCGGTCTGGCGTGAAGGCAGACCCTCATCCTAGCCTTCTCCCAGGGGGCGAAGGGACTGGGCAGCCCCTCATCCTGACCTTCTTCCAGGGGGTTCAGAGGCGGACAGTAGCCGCGCCTTGCAGGCGCGCAATCTTGCGCCAAAGTGGCGCCGTCAAAATGACGCCGTCAAAATGGCGCCGTCAAAATGACGCGCCCTACTTATTGGACCGCCGGCTTCCAACCGGCATAATTGCAAACCGTCAAGGATGGCGGCGGTCCAACTCCAGGGGGAGCAGGGGCGCTATCTCCCTCATCCCGGCCCTCTCCCAGGGGGCGAGGGCGGCATGTATGCCGGTGGCATATTGCCGCGCTTATCGCCTTCTCCCTCTGGGAGAAAGCGGCATGTATGCCGATGCCCGAAGGGCGGATGAGGGCAACCCCGATCTTGCCCCAGCACTTGATCCGCGAAAAGTTAGCGCCATTGGCCAAGGATGGCGGTCCAATTCCAGGGCGAGCAGGGGCGCTATCTCCCTCATCCCGGCCTTCTCCCAGGGGGCGAAGGGACCGAGCAGCCCTCATCTCCCCCTGGGGAAAGCAGCTTATAACGTTTACCGATACGCCTGGGGCAGATATTCCAGCAGGCGCTGCTCGGCAAAGAGCGGCTTGAGCCGGGCAAACCGCTGGCGGCCATCCACGAGCGGGATGCTGGGCCAGTCTTCGCCGATCAGTGGCCGGGCGTAGGCGATAAACTCGTCCGTCACGTCCGTTCCGTCGGGCGTGATCCACCCCTTGGGGAAGGTGCGCTCCGAGTTGGCTACCTGCTCCAACGGCACCTTGTCATAGCGCACGCTGTAGATGCTGCCGGGATTGCGTAGGATGGTGGACATATACCCGGACTCACCCTCGGCGGCCAGCAGCGCCGCCTTTTGGCCCACGGCGTAGGCTTCGGCCAGGTCCACCGTGGAGGCGTAGGCGATATCGTGGCGCTGGTGCGTGCCTGGGACGTTGCCCCGCGCCGAGCCATGCACCGGCAGGCCCACCTGGTTGAGATAGTTAACCAACAACTGCGCCACCGTGATCTGGCTGGAGGAGAACTGGGTATGGCCGAACGAGTCCTTCAACTCGCCAATGTCCCCCACCTTTAGCCCTTCGCTCACCACGACCACGGCGCGCCCGCGCTCCTTGAGCATGTCGTTCACCCGGTCGGCGATATCGGGCATGGTCAGGCCCGATTCGGCCAGCACGATCAGCAGCGGCATCTCGTGGTTGGGGTCAGCCAGGCGAGCAGCCGCCGGGATAAAGCCGATGCGCCGCCCCATCGCCTGCAAGACCAGCACCGGGTCGGCGGGCGACGAGCCGCGATTTTCCTCTTCCGCGCCCTGCACCATCAACGCCCAGTAGCGCGCCACGCTGCCATAGCCGGGGGTGTGGTCGATCAGCTTGAATTCACTGTCGCCCACGTCGTTGTCGATGGTCTTGGGGATGCCCACAGCCACCAAGTCCAGCCCACGCTGCGCGGCCAGTTCCGCGATCTTGTGCGCGGTATCCATCGAGTCGTTGCCACCGTTGTAGAGGAAATAGCCCACGTTGTGAGCCTTGAACACCTCGATGACCCGCTCGAAATCCTCCGTATTCCCTTTTTGCAGCTTGTACCGGCAGGTGCCGATGGCTCCCGCCGCCGGGGTCACGCTGAGAAGGGCGATTTCGTCCAGCTCCTGGGCGGAGAGGTCCAGCAGTTCCTCTTTTAACACGCCCTCGATGCCATGATACCCGGCGTACACAGTGCCGAAAACATCGGGCATTGCCCGGCAAGTCTCGACTACACCCCGCAGGGAACTGTTGATCACGGGGGAGGGGCCACCCGATTGGGCAACCACCACATTGTTGTTCTTCATACGCGACTCCTTTACGGCTACACAAACCTGCACCCCCGCCCTATGGACCGCCAGCATCCTTGCTGGCATCCCTGCCAGCTGGAAGCCGGCGGTCCATAGGGCCGAGGGTGAGGGGCATTTCCTAATCCTCGGTCCACTCGGTGTGGAAGCTGCCTTCTTTGTCGATGCGCCGGTAGGTGTGCGCGCCAAAGTAATCTCGCTGGGCTTGGGTCAGGTTGGCGGGTAGCCGCTCTGTGCGATAGGCGTCATAGTAGGCCAGCGCCGAGCTAAGGGCCAGGCACGGGATACCCAGCGTGATAGCCACCTGCACCACTCGCCGCAGCGCATCCTGCCGCTGTGTAATGGCCTCCTGGAAGTAGGGGTCCAGCAGCAGGTTGGTCAGTTGCGGGTTACGCCGGTAGGCGGCAGTGATGTCGTTCAGGAAGCGGGCGCGGATGATGCAGCCGCCCCGCCAGATTTTGGCGATCTCGCCCAATGCCAGCCCATAGTCATATTCTTCAGAGGCGGCTTTGAGCAGGCCCATGCCTTGCGCGTAGGAGCAAATCTTGGCCGCGTACAGCGCCCGGCGGGTGTCCTGGATCAACTGCTGCTTGTCGCCGGTGTAGGCAGCCGTGGGGCCAGAGAGCACCTTGCTGGCCGCGACGCGCTCGTCTTTATAAGCCGAGATGATGCGCGATTCCACATCAGCGTTGATGGTCTGCGTGGGCGCGCCCAGGTCTAGCGCGTTCTGCGAGGTCCATTTGCCCGTGCCCTTTTGCTGCGCCTCGTCCAGAATGACATCCACCAACGGCTGGCCCGTGTCCGGGTCCATCTTGGTGAATATGTCTCGCGTGATCTCGATGAGGTAGGATTCCAGTTCGCCCTCGTTCCACTCGGCATAGATATCGTGGAGTTCGGCAGCCGACAGGTTCAGGGCGCGATGCATGATGTCATACGACTCGGCGATCAACTGCATATCGCCGTATTCGATGCCATTGTGGACCATTTTGACATAGTGGCCTGCGCCACGCGGCCCGATATAGGTCACGCAGGGTTCCCCCTCGGCCTTGGCCGCGATGGCCTCAAAGATAGGGGCGACCATCTGGTACGCTTCGGGCTGGCCGCCGGGCATGATGGCAGGCCCCCATAGCGCGCCCTCTTCGCCGCCGGAAACGCCCGTCCCGATGTAGTTGAGGTTGTCCTTGGCGAGTTCCAGCGCGCGGCGCTCGGTGTCTTTGAAGAACGAGTTGCCGCCGTCAATAATCAGGTCTCCCGGCTCTAGCAGGGGCTTGAGCTGGGCAATGACCTGATCCACCGGCTCCCCCGCCTTGACCATCAGCATCACCTTACGGGGCTTGACCAGGGAATCCACCAGTTCTTGCAGCGAATAGCAGGGCTTGATGTTCTTGCCCTTGGCCCGATCCTCGGCGAATGCCGTGGTGCGCTCGGCGGTGCGGTTGTACACGGCCACCGAAAAGCCGTTGCGCTCCATGTTCAAGACCAGATTCTCGCCCATCACAGCGAGGCCGATCAATCCGATTTGATAGTTGCCCATGTTCCCTCTCCTTCAGCCTTCATCCTTGAGTCGGTAGAGCATCTCCCCGGCCCGGGGAACCACCAGGATGCCCTCGTCTTCGCGTCCCTTCCACTCTTCCAGATTGAACGTCGCGAGGTCCACATATTCCATGTTGACCAGCTTGCAGCGTTCTTGGGGGATGCCTGTCGCCAGGCAGACGTTTATGCGCGGCTTTTCCACGCCGTTCACATACACACCCGCGCCTTTGGCGTGCGTCGAATGGGCCATCACGCCACGCGGCACGTCGGCGAACCGGTCTATTTGCTCCAGGAAATAATCGCGCACGTGGTAGCCGATGCGATCCAGAATCTTGCCGTGGGTATAGGAGATCTCGTTGATGTGCGGGGCATAGATAATCACCGTGCCGCCGTCCGCGACCACTGGCTCCATCTTGTACACGCCCTTGGCCGCCGTCCACAGGTCGTCGTATAGCTCGGGCATGACCGAGATGACGGTGTGATAGGGCTTGTCCACATAGGTGATATGGACTCTTGCGGAAAGCTCGGCGGCGGCGAACTGGGCCGCTTCGGGCGAGCCGTAGAACAGGCCCGCCAGATCGTGATGCCCCCGAACGACCATTGCGAAGCAAGAGCGGGGCACGTCGATCAGGCTGGCGGCCCGGTCAATCACCCGCCGCACGGGCGTATCCTCGCGACCAATGATTTCCACCAGGGTCATCACTGCGCCCAACCAGTGGGTAAAGTCGATCACTTTGGGGCCGCTGATGCCGGGGAAAAGGTACTTGTTGCCGCCGGAAAAGCCCATCACCTCGTGCGGAAACACGGGGCCGCAAATGACCACGTGATCATAGTCATAAATGCGCTTGTTGATCTGCACGGGCACATCTTCGGCCATCAGCCCGCCGCTGATCTCCCCGATCTCGGCGGCTGGGATGGTGCCGATGGTGATAACGTCGTTCTGCCAGTCGTGGTTATAAATGCCGATGTTGGCGTATTTGCTGGCGCGCTCTTGGGCGGTGATGCCCAGGTGTTCATTGATTTTGGCGTCGCTCATGGGCAGATGCGTGCCCAGGGCGATCATGAAATCGAGTTGGGCCACGGAACCCTGTAGCAACTCGCAGAACAGGCGGAAGCAGAGCGGGATGGGACCGCTGCGGGTGCTATCGGGGATGATGATGAGCAACTTTTTGCCCTTGGTGTCGATCTGCGACAGGCCATCCTCGAACAGCTCGCGCACCTCGGCTTCGGTGAGAAAGCGATCGGTGTACCCTTTGCCAATGACCATGTTTGCTACCTCTTCCAGGGGGGCAGGTCGGGCAGCGCCTTGTCAAACTCGGCAATCAGCGCAGCCTCGTAAGCGCCGCCAAAGGTGCCGTTCAGGAATCGCTGCAAGCCCTCGGTGTAGAACTGCTCCCAGCTTTCTTCTTCGCGGCCCGGGTTGATGGGGAAAAAGAGAGCGTTGTTGTCCCGCGCCGCCTTCAGGTCGCCCGGCGCGTCGCCGATCATCAGCTTGTGGTCGTCGGCATAGCGCCCCTGGGAGGCGTAGCGGATATGCTCGGTTTTCGTGCCTAGCTCCTGCCCGGCGATCACCTTGACGTACCCGTCAATGCTGTGCTCCTGCCACTCGCGCACCAACGCCTCTACCGGCGTCTGCGACACGACGATCACGTCGGCGTGCTGGGTCATCCGTTCCAGGCTCTCGCGCACATAGGGGAACGGGGGCACGCCATGCACCATATCGGCGATGGTAGCGTTGACCGCCTCGCTCCACTCCAGCGCCTTGGCCAGCTCTGCATCCTTGGTTTCGGCGACCACCCTGGACAGGGAACTGTTGCTCAGGGGCAGGCCAGAGTTGATAAACTCGCGGATTTTCTGGGCCTGGTGAATGGCAGCGCGGCGCTTTTGCACTTCGCCCCGCTCGCGCAGCAGGTCGAACACCATCACCAGCGCGGGCCAGCGATTGATGCCCCGCCACTTGGAATACAGGTTGACAAACTCGCAAGCCTGACGGGCGTATTTCGAGACGGGTTGCAGGTCCCAATGCTTGATGATATTGGGAGTAAAGCATTCTTTGTGCTTGATTTCCATTGTGTCGAACGCGCAACCGTCCGAGTCGATCCCGATGAAAAACTCGTGCTCCTGCGGCATTTCGACCAGCGGGCGTGCTACCGGGTTGATTTCCTCACTCACGGGACTCTCCTTTCTGTCGTCTACTGGCAACGAGCAGGCTATTTACACACCGCTAAAGATGCAGAATCCGCCGTCCACCGCCACCGTCACGCCATGCACAAAGCGGGAGGCCGGGGCCAGCAGCCAGATCACTGTGGACATGAGTTCTTCCGGCTCGCCATAGCGGCCCATCGGCGTATGGTTGATGATGGTTTGCCCGCGCAGCGTGCGCTCGCCGGTTTTCTCGTCGGTGAGCAGAAAACGGTTCTGTTCGGTCAGGAAAAAGCCGGGGGCAATGGCGTTTACGCGCACGTTCGGCGAGTACTCTTGCGCCACATGCACGGCCATCCACTCGGTAAAGTTCTTGACGGCGGCCTTGGCGGCGGAATAGGCCGGAATCTTGGTCAATGCGCGGAAGGCGTTCACCGAGGCGATATTCAGAATGGCCCCTTCCCCCTGTTCGCACAGGAGCTTGCCATAGACCTGGCTGGCTAGCAACATGCCCAAAAAGTTCAGGTTGAACACACACTGAAAAGCGTCTTGCGGCAGATCGAAAAAGCTGAGGTCGGGTGCTGTGGTAGCCTGCTTCTTGTTGCCGCCCGCCCCGTTGATCAGGGCGTCCACGCGGCCATAGCGGGCCAACACCTGCTCGGCGCTCTGCTGCAAGGACTCTTTGGACAGCACGTCCGTCTCAATGGCGATGGCCTCGCCACCGGCGGCGGTAATGTCGGCGACCACCTTTTGCGCGGCGGGCAACTGGATGTCCAACACGGCGATTTTCGCCCCTGCTTTGGCCAGTTCTCGCGCCATCGTCCCGCAGAGTATGCCACCGCCGCCGGTGATGACGATGACCTGGCCCTCGACGCTGAACATCTGGTGAATGTAATCTGATTGCATGTTGGTTCCTCCTAAACGGTCTATGAAAGAAATGGCGTTAGATGCCTGGCGAAATGATCTTGAAGCGCTCGATAGTGGGCCTCTTCGTTATCCTCCAGCACGGCATAGATACGATCGCGGAAAACATAGTTCCCCTGGTCGTCCTTGACAGTGAGCACTGTGCCAAAGGTAACGTGCAACGCCTGGCGCGTATCAAAGGCGTACAGGGCGTCTTCTAGTTCGGCGTCTGTCAGCGAGGCGGAGGGGCGCATCTTTTGCAGCTCGGCGGAGACGTGATACGAGCGTTTGTCCGTCTCATAATGGGCGATGGCAAAGTCGAGAATCTCGCGGAACAGGCCCGGCTCTACGCGGGCGATGGCGTG
Source organism: Chloroflexota bacterium (assembly GCA_012515695.1). Lineage (GTDB taxonomy): Bacteria > Chloroflexota > Anaerolineae > UBA1429 > UBA1429 > JAAYXX01. The sequence continues at coordinate 631 of JAAYXX010000534.1, read as the reverse complement.
CAGGGCTTCCAGATAGCTGGTTCCCGCCGTCTTGAGGTGGATCAAATCCCCGGCCAGCCGCGCAGTGATGGGGTAGATGCTGAACTTGTCCGAGCCAGAGTGCAGGCGCAGCTTGTAGGGGCCTAGCGCCCTGGCGATGGCCGCGTGTTGGGCGAAATCGGCCTCAAACTCGGCCAAATCCCCGATATAGTCCACGCCCTTTTCAAAGCGCCCGATATAGCGCGGCGCGAGGCCCACCCATGTCACGCCCAGCCACTTTAGCTCGCTGGCGATGTAGAAATGCTCCACGGGTTGGGTGGGGGTGTCCGTCTCGTCTACCGACACTTCGACCTCGTAGGATCTGTCGCCCATGACCCGGTCCAGGTAGCGGTACATATCCGCCAGATGGGCCAGCCCCCTGCCATACTTGCAGGCCGCTCGCAGCAGTTGCTCCTCGGTGAAGCGAATGGTGCAGGCGGGCGATAGCTCCCAGGTGTGGCCCAGGTACGCCTGGCGGGTCTGCTCAGGGGTCGAGTCGAGTTCTGCCCAGGGCAGCGCCGCATACTTGGCCCTCAGCACCTCAACGGGGTCAGCGTCGGCGGCGTTGTCCACGTGGTCGCGGGGGTCAAAGGTATACAGCGTAAAGCCAGCG
>JAAYXX010000065.1 GCA_012515695.1 Chloroflexota bacterium | reverse complement strand
GTGAGGATATTCAGCAGGTCGCGGATTTCCGGGCGGTCGTAGAACCCGCGTCCGGCGACGGTCAGGAAGGGCAGCCCGGCGCGGTCAAAGGCGTCCTCGTAGGCGGAAAAGGCCGTGCTGGCGCGGCATAACACGGCGATATCCCCGTATTCGGCGTACCGCGTTCCCCCGCCCACTCGCACCATTTGCTGCTTCCCCTCGACCATTTCGCGCAGGCGAGCAGCGAGGGCGTCGGCGGCGAGGTCCAGCGCGTGGTTGCCCTTGGTTCCCAGACCCAGATGCACTTCAACGCAGGACATCTTTTCGCCCCCGTCCGCCGCAGTTGGTATGGGTCTGGGAAGCGGCTCGTAAGGAGCTATCAGGGGCGCGAAAGGCTCTATCCAGGGGCGGGCGGGGTCCTGGCACTCGCCCAGCACCGGTTTGAGCAGGGTGTTCAACGCCTCCACGAGGTCTGGGTGTGCGCGGTAAGTCTCGCGCAACTCGCGCGTGATCCCATTGTGCTGGCGCGCGCGCTCGCGCAATTGGCGAAACACCGCCACGTCCGCACCGCGAAAGGCATAGATGGACTGCTTGGCATCCCCCACGACGAACAGCTTGCCCTCACCGCCGTTCAGCAGCTCGACCAACTGGTTCTGGCGGGCGTTGGTGTCCTGGTATTCGTCCACCAGGATAGCGCGCACCTGACGCTGCCATCGCTCGCGCACGTCGGGGTGCTCGGTCAGCAATTCGAGCGCGCGGCTCTCCAGGTCGTCGAAATCGAGCACGTTCCGCTCGTCCTTGAGCGCCTGATATCGCGCGGTGGCGTACTCGTACACGGTTTTCAGCAGGGGGATGGCCTCCGCCAATCGCTCGTCCTGCGGGTTCAAGGCCAAATTGAGCAAGTCTGCATTCGCTTTCCAAAGCTCTTTCATGACGTGCAGGGCATTCTGCACCTGCTCTTTTCCGTTTGGCCAGGCTTTTGCCTTCCCGCGATCCCATCTGATAGTACCTAGCTCTTTCATGCGCGCCAGACATTCGCCCAGCGGCTCCAGCGGGGCGCTGGCGGCAGCCAGTGCAACCTGCCGCCCAATTTCCAGCAAGTCGCCGGGGTCGTTGGCCTGGTTCGCTTGCAGGTCTTTCAGCGCCTCGCTCCACTCTTCCCGGCTGCGGAGGGTGGTCAACGCCTCACGTTGGCGCTGCTCCAGGATGTCTTGCCAGTGCCGCAGGAGGTCATCGGGCATCTTGCGAAATACCTCGTCGGCCTCCAGGCGGCGGGTGAGCAATGTCTCTACGGTTTTGCGCAAGGGGCGTTCGTCCAGCAGCGCGAACAGCGCGACGGCTTGCGGGTCGTTCGCTGCCCAGTTCAGGGCATCTTCCAGGGCCAGGCCGCGCAGAATACCGGTTCGCCCCTCGTCCAGCACGCCAAAGAGGGGGTCTATGCCCAGCTCGGCGGGGTGTCCGCGCACGATCTCGGTGCACAGGCTGTGAATGGTGCTGATTCGGGCCGAGTCCAATTCGCTGTATAGAGCCTGAAAGCGGTCCTTTTCGTGGGAATCAATTGCCGGGTTTTGCAGGTAGAGGTCTATTTGCTGGCGGACGCGGTTACGCATTTCGCGGGCCGCCTTTTCGGTGAAGGTGATAGCGACGATGGAGCGCAGGCGTGCGGACTCGGTGAGCAGCCGCAGATAGCGCGCCACCAGGGTGCGGGTTTTGCCTGCCCCCGCTCCTGCCGTAACGATCACGTCCTGCCCGCTGTCCATAATGGCGAGCAATTGCTCTTCACTCGGTTTCATCTGAGCGACAATAGGATGAATCATGCTTCAGCCTCCGAACGAGGGGCGGTAATGCCAGCAAAAGGCGGCAATAGGGCAATAGCGTGGACAGCCGCCGTCGGGTGGGTGGGGGGCAAAGTGTCCCTCGCGCGCTTCGCAAACAGTGCGCCAGGCCCATTCGCCCGCGCAACGCATGGCCGCCTCGATGCCTCCCTCGAATTTGCCCAGTTGTAGGCCGCTGGCCTTGGCTTGCTGCACGTGCCAGTAAAAGCCGTCTACCGGCTCGCCCAGCCCCAACACATCCCGCGCCGCCAGCGCGTACAGGGCAATCTGGAGCTTTTTGCCTTCTTCCAGGGCGCGTGGGGTAAAGTATGTGGGGCCAGCCGTCTTGTAGTCAATGATTCGCAAGCCATCCGGGCCGCGATCCACCCGGTCAATAAAGCCGCGCAGGCGCAACTCTCCGCCGCCGAGGGGCAGCGGGGTGCTCCCGTCAAACCGGGCTTCAAAGGCGATGGGACGATAGTCGTCCGAAATCTCGGCCAGCCCGATCACCGTCTGCTTGACGCGCTCCTGAATCTCGTCGCGGGTCTGTTGCCACCAGGCGTTGACCCGAAAGCCCTCGCGGGCCGGGGCCTCGTCGAGCACCTGAGCGGCGACGGTGGGCAAGGCGGCCAGTAGTTGCTCCAGGTTGGTGGGGTCCTCTACAGAGTTGTACAGGTTTTCCAGGATGTGGTGGTAGATGTTCCCCAGTTGTTGCCCGGTGATGCCCTCTTCTGGCTCTTCGCGTGGCTCCAGCTTGAGCACGCGCCCGGCAAAAAAGAAGAATGGGCAGGTGCGATATCCCTCCAGGCTGGTGGCGCTCCAAACATAGGCCGGGCCGTAGCGGGCGCGGAAGGTGGGCGCGAGGCTGCTCAGGTCGCCGTCGTAGAGGTCGGCCTGTGGGCGATCGAACCGCGTGTAAAAGATGGCAGCGCTCTGCTGGAACCGTTCCAGGCGGCTGGCATCGCACCCGGACAAGCTCTCCTCGAGCCGCAGGTTGTGGAGCGCGGTCACCCCCTCCAGCCCAAGGCGGGCCATCAGTTCGGGGATAGAGGCCACGGCGTCCAGGTCCGGCACGCTGTCGCTGGTGAGGGTGCGCGGCGAAACATTCACCAGCCGTTGCACCTGGTGCCAATAGGGAGATGGCTCCCAGGGCGCGCCGTTGTCGGCGAGCCGGGGCCGGGTGAGCAGCAGCCGATGCGCGGGCCGACTGATCGTCTCGTAGAAAAAGCCCGCCTCGGCGCTGGCCGTGGAATCGTCCACCGGCAGCTTGTGTCTTTCTCGCAGATGCACGCGGTCTTCGTCACGCAGAAAAGGGTCTTCGGCGTGAGAGGCCGGGAACTCGCCCTCGGCGACGCCCAGCAACGCCACCGAATGAAAGGGGACGCCCCGCGCCTGCACGACGTCGGCCACCAACACGCTGGGGCGGCCAGTCCGCAACGGCAGGCTGAAAAAGCTGGCCTCTACTGCGCCGAATAGCTCGCTGGCAAACTCGATGAAGGGTATTTCCTCATGGCTGTCCAACACCTCTTCGGCACGCACCAGCCCGCGCAACACCTCCTTGAACGCCTGCAAGGCGGCCAGATCGGACGGCACGCTATCCTCGTTTCCCCGCCAAACACACTCGACGACGCGGAGAGAGGTGTCTTGCCCTTGTGGATCGCGCTCTTTGGGGTCGTCGCCGATGAGCGTTTCCAGCCACTGGACATAACCACGATAGGTGGCGCTTGCAGGGGGCGTCAGCCGTTCGACAAACCGATCGAACTTGCCTTTCAGTTGCGCGGCGCGCTGGCCGACGAGGCTGCTGTCCGTTGGCTCGCCCTCTTCGTACTGGGCGGCGGAATCGTCTTTCGCCGCAAGGGCTGCCAGCCGCGCCAGCGCCTCGTTCCATTGATCCAATCCGCCGATGACCCGCGTCTGGCGCGCGATGGTATCCAATTCCTCCGCGTCACCCGCTGCAATGCCGATGGGTTCGCCCTTCTTGATGTGATGCGCTTCCCAGTAGAAATAGGGCGAGCGCCAGGCTTCGATCACCAACCGACGCGGCAGGGCATGGTCGGTGATGTCCCCGCCTGCGGGGAGCATCATCCGCAGCAGGTCGAGCAGGGCGGTAATCACGGGGCTGGTGGACAATGGCATCCCGCCGACGATCTCGATAGGCATGTCCAGCTCGCGCGCTACCTGGCGGATGGTGGCGCGGTAGGGGGTCAGGTCGCGGGCCAGCAGGGCCAGTTCGTTGGGGGGCACGTTGTCCTGAATGCGGCGCGCCCGCAGCCAGCGCAGCGCCTCGCGCACTTCGCCCGCCCGGTCTGGCGCTTCGATCATCCAGACGGCGCCGTCGTTCTCCACCTGGGTTACGTGGGACTCGAACAGTCCTTCGCGCAAGTGCCCCAAGGGGCCGACGCGCGCCCCGGACGCCGAGGGCAACGGCTCGGCGCGCACGCCCAACTCTTTTTCGATGCGGTCGCGGGTGAGGAGCATGCGCTGGTGGGCGAGCCTGCGCGGCGGCCTGTCCAGTTCGCCGGTCAGGGTGATGAACATTTCCCCCACGCGAGGGGCCAGCGCCTTGAGCACGTCTATCTGGACGGCGGTGAGGTTGTCAAAGCCGTCCACGATGAGCAGGGGCCAGCGGCAAATAGTGGGGTCCGCTTCCAGGGCCTCTACTGCCAGCCAGCCCAACCCCGGTCGGTCGGCGGCGCTCACCTTAGCCAGCATGGATTGATAGGCGGCATAGATGGCGGCCAGTTCGGTCAGGCGCGGCTCGCCATGCACGGCGCTGTCCAGCGCCTCGGGGGCGATGCGCGCTGCCTTGAGTTCTTCGATGAGGCTCTGCAGAATACGCACAAAGCCCGGCTTGTATCGCAGAGGGGCATAGTGCTGAAGCGACGCCTGCCTCAAGATGACGGATAGCAGGTGATACTGCTCCGGGTCGGAGAGTTCGGCGTAGGCTGTGCCCCGTTCGTCCAGGCACGCCTGATACAACTGTCCAAAGGTCAACACGCGCACGCCGAGGGTACCGCCAGCGGCAGCCAGGCGGCGGTTACAGGAGCGGGCCTGCAACGCGCTGGGCACGCACACGACGGGCATGCACCGCAACTGCTGGGCTGCCTGGCGCGCCTGTTCGAGCGCCCAGTGCGTCTTGCCGGAACCCGCAGGGGAGACGTACAGGTGGATGGGCATGATTCCTCCGGTGGATGGCCCGCCCGCGCAAGGCGACGCGGCAAGGCAGGTCGTTGCCCCTCCCGATGGCCCATTGGTGGCCGGGAGGCAGAGGGCTTGTGTTAGATCAGAACCGGGCTTTCATGCAATAAGAAGGCTATCTATAGGGGATCGGATAGACACGCTATCCGGCACGCTATCCATTGGGGATGATACCCGCAATCAGGGAGCATGGCAAGCGGTCTTGCGGCCCAGAGCTACGCCCCTCCCCAGGCTTGGTTCAAGGACGGACAGTCTGTAACTTGGCGCCTGCAAGGCGCGGCGACTGTCTGCCTCTGAATCCACGGGACGAGGGCGGCTCTTGGCCGGGCGGCATATATATGCCGGACTTGTCCTCAGCCGCCCTTCGGGCACCCGGCTAGAAGCCGCTCGGCTAGAAGCCGCACTCTCCCACAGGGCGAGGGGAATTGGACCGCCGCCATCCTTGGCGGCTTACAATCCTGCCGGCTGGAAGCCGGCGGTCCAATTAGCGCGAATACCTGTCCGCCCCCTCCCCTGGCTTGGGGAAGGGGCGCTTGCATTGCGTGAGGGCGGAGGGTCTATTCGCCGGATAGCCTCTGTCGAACGGTTCGCTCGACCATAGAGGCCACCCCATCCTGCAACTGGATGGTCAGCCCGCCATCCACCACCAGGGCGTGGCCCGTGATAAAAGAGGACTCGTCCGAGGCCAGGAACAGGGCAGCCTGCGCGATATCAATGGTATACCCGGGCCGACCGACGGGGTACAACATCTCGGCGCTGCGCAGATGCTCGGGATGCTCCTTCACCCATTTCTCCGTCTGCTCGGTGATGATCCAGCCGGGGCAGATGGCGTTGCAGCGGATGCCCTGGTGGCCGTAATCCACCGCGATGGAGCGGCTCAGGTTGATGACGCCCGCCTTGGCCGAGTCATAGGCGCAGTAGTTGTGCGAGCTTAGTAGTCCATGCACCGAAGAGATGTTGATGATCGAGCCGCCACCCCCCTTGATCATCTCGGGAATGGCGTACTTGGCCCCCAGGAAGGAGGCTTTGAGCAGCACAGCGAACAGGTAATCCCATTCCTCTTCGCTGAGGTCCAGCACGGCGGCTGATCTGCCCGACCAGGCGTTGTTGACGAGGATGTCGAGCCGACCATAGGTGTCCACGGCAAAGCGGATCATGGCCTCAATCTGGTCCGACTTGGTGACATCGCCGTAGAAAAAGCTGGCTGTGCCGCCCGCGGCCCGGATGCCCTCCACGACCTGCTCGCCTAGCTCACGGCGCCGCCCGTTGACGACGACCTGCGCGCCTTCTTTGGCGAACAACTCGGCGGTGGCGCGCCCGATGCCGGATGTCGAGCCGGTGATGACTGCTACTTTGTTAGCGAGACGATTCATGGTTGTGCCCTCCTGATTCGGCGGATGATGATGTGGAAACTAGCGATAGGTACCGGTTTTGCTGGCGCCTGCCTTTGGTGCTTGTTCCTTATAGACGCTCCCACCTCCTGATATGTCTACCAGGGCGGCCAGATGTGTGATGGTCTGCTCGGCAAAGCGGGGATCGGCGAGCGTGATCTCGATGGCGTGCTGCGGGCAGACCTCTACGCAGCGCCCACATCCCCGGCAACTGTTGTCATCAATGACGACAAGTCCGTTCTCCAGGTGGATGGCCTGCACAAAGCAAACCTCGTCCAGGCAAGCGCCACAGCCCACGCACTGTTCCGTGACCTGCACGCGCACGCCGGGCATGCGGGAGAATCGCTCGCTAATCGAAGGGTGCATGTGTGGGAGGGTGTTCCACAGGCAACAGCAGGGACAGCAGTTGCAGATGGTCATGAGCTTGTCCCCTGGGCCGATACCCAGCCACACCGTATCGATCTTGTTGCGCCCGATCATATGCACCAGCCCGGCTTCTCGGCAGCGACGGACGTGTTCGTGTGCCTCCTCCTTGCTGACCAGTCGGCCGAGTTTCGGATTGATCCCCAGCACAGCCTCCCCCAGGAACAGGCAGCCCAGTTCGATGGGATAGTCCTTGCACTGGTTGCTCTGCCGACAGAGGCAGGCGTTCATAATCCAGCAATGGCTGGCCTGCTCGATGAAATGGTCCACTACCTCTGACGGGAGGACGGTGCTTTCGGGTAAGGGGATATCCTCCTGTATCTGAATGACGTTGTCCTTGGGCAGAAAGAATGACTGATCCCCCTTGAACAGCAGGCGTTCCACAATATGCCCGATCAGCGGTAATTGCGTAAGCTTGACTATCGGAACTCGTTTTGCATAGCTTTTTCTCAGGAACTCAACAAACCAAAGCGGTCGTGCCACGATTGCCTCCGTTGTATTTCAGGCGCTTGCCCGGCAGGCGTTGTCTGCGCTGCTCCCGCTGTGTCTGGTGGCGAGCGCGCTGTTGTGCAACGCAAAAGGGTGGATCAGGTCACGCGGGCTGGGAATACGTCCGGAGGTTCCGTGTCAAGGCCCTCGTTCCAGTCTCGCTTGCCGGAGAGCAGCAAACGCAATTCGCGCCCGTTGGCTTGTGCCCACAAGGCCATGCTCTCCCGCTCCAGGATACCGCCCAGATAGTGCTGGATGTGCCGCCGCACATAGCTCATTGCCAGCATCTGCCCTGGCTCTATCCAGTGGTCAGCGAGACCATAGACTATATGCCGAATGTTGCTCATCACGATGGCGCCCAGACACATGACGCATGGCTCCAGCGTGGTATAGAGCACGCAGCGCTCGGCATGATCGGCAAGCAAGCGCTCGGCTTTCAGCAGGGCGTTCAGTTCGGCGTGAGCTAGGTCGCTGTGTCGCTCCTGATGACGGGCGCGACCTCTGGATACCACCGCGCCGTCGCACACAATGACCGCGCCGATGGGACGCTCCCCCTGTTGTCCGGCCAGGGCTGCCTCGTGCAGCGCCTCACGCATATATAGTTCGTGATCTAGCGTGTCGAAATCCAGTGTCATCCAAGTCCCCGGTGTGAGCGATGGCGGATGGCCTATACCTTTCAGGCAGGTCGCCTCAGAACACATAGCCCCTGGAGACCCAATAACGCCAGTCGTCTAGTGCCTGCCGCATATCTTTGTCTTGAATGTCCAGGGCTTCCAGTTGGGCCAGTGGCACGGCAAACGTTCTGTCGTGCCAGCGTATCTGGACGAGCATATCGCAGGTGCTGTCGATCTCTGGTGGCATGCCTATCGCCTCGACCTCTTCGCCGACCTGAAGCGGAGAGGCGCCGCGCTCTTCGATGCAGCGCGCCCGGAAGGGAAAGCGCAGGCTCGTATCCAGATAGACGAACCATGCCATCGCGCGCTCGATCTCGTCGCGTGCATCGACAGTAACCGCCAGGGCGATGCGATTCTCGCGTTCTTGATCTCGCTCGACTCGGGGCATACAAACACCTCCACATCCTTTGTGGTCTGGCTGTTGAACGACAGACCACGACATCCAAAGCGGAAAATGCAAGGCGTGTTGATCTGTTGTCAGCAAATGACAACCAGCCGGGGCCTAGCCCCGCCCCAGATACTTTTGCGTAACAGGAAGCACAATGCTTTCCAGCATATTCACTTCGGGCGGCAGGGTTGCCATGAGCAGGGCTACCCGCGCAATGTCTTCTGTAGACATCATCGGCTCCGTTTCGCCCGCCCGGCGCTCCACCAGCGTATTGCCGGGGTGCAGGCAACTGACGGCGATGCCGTAATCGCGGCCATCCAGCGCGCTGGCCTGAGTCAACCCCCAGATGGCGAACTTGCTGGTGGTATAGGGGGCCATGTTCTCACGCGAATGCTGGGCCGAGATACTGCCGATGTTGAGGATGCGCCCGCCCCCGTTTGCCTTCATAATGGGGAACACTTCGCGGGTGCAGAGAAAGGCGGCGGTAACGTTGGTGTCCATCACGCGCTGCCAGGCTTGCAGCGAGATTTCGTCGATGGGGCCGCCGTCAAATGCCCCGGCGCTGTTAACCAGAATGTCCACGCGGCCAAAGCGGGCCAGCGCGTCTTGAAAGAGCTGCTTGACCTGGGCTTCGTCGGTGCAATCCACGGGCGCGGTCAGGATTTGCGCGCCGAGTGGGGCAAACTCTTCTGCCGCCTGACGCAGCCGCTCCGCGCTCCGCCCGGCCAGCACGAGGCAACAGCCCTCCTGAGCAAAAGCGCGGGCGATGCCCTTGCCGATGCCACTGCCACCGCCAATGATGACTGCTACTTTGCCTTGCAATTGTGCCATGACCATAGCTCCTATGAGGCTAAAGCGATATTGGTATGTTGCAGGGGGGTCGCGCAACGATGCCGCAACATGGCGCGTATTATCGTTCAGGGCTGTGCTTTTCGTCAAGTGGGCCATGCGCCTTTTCCACGGGCTATTCAGGTGTGGTATACTCTGGTGCAGGGCAGGGTTCGATTTCGCAAAGGGGGCCGCGCATGGAAGCTAAATCCAGAGTGCTGCTGGTTGACGACGAGTCGGCGATCACCGCCAACCTCGCGCCGTTCTTGCAGCGGGCCGGGTTTGATGTGGCCGTGGCTGCGGATGGCGAGGAAGCCTTGCAACAGGTGGCCGCGTTTGCCCCCGACCTGATTATCCTGGATGTGCTCATGCCCCGGCTGGATGGCCGCGAGGTGTTGCGCCGTGTGCGCCAGGCTGATAACTGGACGCCGGTGATCTTGCTCACCAGGGTGGGCGAGTCTACCGAGCGGGCGATGGCCCTGGAAGAGGGCGCGGACGACTATTTGAACAAGCCCTTTGACCCACACGAACTGGTGGCGCGCATGCGGGCGGTGTTGCGTCGCGCCAGGCCGGGCCGCCCACCGTTGGCGGCTGCCGGTTGCCTGCGGGCGGGCGACGTGACGCTAGATCGCCAGGCGCGGCGGCTCTTTTTCGGCTCGGCAGAGGTCAGCGTAACGCCCAAGGCGGTGTTGCTGCTGGAATACCTGATGACCCATCCTGACGAGTTGCTCAGTCGCGAGCGGTTGCTGGACGCGGTGTGGGGCTGGGATTACCCGGCGGGCACGCGCACGGTGGACACGCGGGTGGCCGAGTTGCGCCGCGTGCTCAAGGATTCGGCCACGGCTCCCCGGTATATCGAGACGGTTCCGGGGCAGGGATACCGCTTTATCGCCACAGTGGAGGCCGCGTGATGCGCTGGAAATGGCTGCTGACGCTGATTCCCGCGTTGCTGGGGCTAATCTGGATGTTTCTGGGAGACAGGGGCATTGTGCCCAATCCCCGGCCCTATCTGGTGGGCGATCTGGGGGTGTTGTTGTTCCTCGGCGGGCTGATAGTGGCCGCGCTCGCTGGTGGGTATTATGCTCTGTGGGCCAGCACCGGGCGCAAACGCGAGCAGGCTCTCGCGCAGATGCACGCGCAGACGACGTTGCAAGCGGCAGAAGAGCGGCGGCGCTTTTTGCGTCGGCTGGACCACGAACTCAAGAATCCCCTGACGGCCATACGCGCCGGATTGGCCAACCTGACCGAAGCTCCCTCGCCGGATGCTCGCCACGAGGCGCTGGAAAGCATCGATGCCCAGACCTTGCGCCTCAGTCGGCTGGCCTCTGACCTCCGCAAGCTGGCCGAACTGGAAACCCGCCCCCTGGAGTGCGAGCCGGTTAGCATGGGTGAGTTGCTGGAGGAATTGCTGGCTACCGCCCGAGAACGCCCCGAAGCCGGAAGCCGTCGGCTGACCCTGACGCTGCCGCAGGCCCCGTGGCCGCTGCCAGAGGTGGACGGAGACGGCGACCTGCTTTTCCTGGCGTTGCACAATCTGCTGGACAACGCGTGCAAGTTTACGCGGGCCGGGGACACGGTGGAGGTGCGCGCCTATGAGGATGGGGCCAGCGTCGTTGTCGAAGTGGCCGACACGGGGCCAGGCATCAGCGAAGAGGATATCGCCCACGTGTGGGAAGAGCTTTACCGTGGAGAGAGTGCGCGGGGCGTGCCGGGCAGCGGCCTGGGGCTGGCGCTGGTGCGGGCCGTCGCCGAGCGGCATGGCGGTCAGGTCAACCTGCGGAGCCGCGCCGGGCAGGGCACCGTCTTTACCCTGCGATTGCCAGCGCGCCAGCCCGCCACCCACTGAGTCCCCCGGCTCCCGTTTGTGTTACCGCTCTGTGACAGCAGATGACGAACCTGTGACGCGACTGCCATACAGCCGTTACACGCGGCTGGTAAGATAAGGGCAGAGCAAGCAGGTTCGTCATTTGTCTGTAGGAGGATCGCATGAACAAGCAAACGTTCGCATTTATCGCAAGCAGGGCCTTGTTGCTGTTGCTCATCGCCGGAATGGTGATCGGGCTGGCGGGGTGTAACCGGCTGGAGGCGGGCATCGAGCCGACGGCCACGGCCATCGAGGCGGTGGCGGCTGCGCCAGAGCCTACAGGCGCGCCCACCGACTCGTCTCCAACCCCGGCGCGCACACCCACGCCCATGCCCCTGAACGAGGTTCCGTCTGGGCTGGTCTATTCCGTCTTTGGCGAGCAGAGGACGGTAGCTATCTGGGAAGCCGAGACGGCGAGCACCTACGAGCTACTGAGCATGCCGTCTGACGCGGGGCGCGTGGTGTTTTCCAAGACCGGCAATGTGGCCTATGTGCTGGAGAATGTGCTCTACCTGGGCAATCTGGCGACGCGCCAGGCACGCGAGGCGTATGTTCGGGGCGGTATCGGGGCCGACTGGGATTTGTGTTGGTCGAATGACGGGTCTACGCTGGCCTATGCGGTGGCCTGGAACGAGGCGGATGGCTCGCGGGTAGTCGAGTTGGGCTTTACCGATGGCTATGAGCAGCGGGCGGTGGCGACGGTGCAGGCGCGCGCCGCCGGGCCGACGCCCACGCCCCCCTCCGAGCCACTGTCCGAGCCGGAGCCGGGCTTTGCCAACCTGGCGATTCTCGGCTTTGATCGCGTGGCCGGTCATCTGGTGGTCATGCCCGTGGGTGGGCAAGAGTCCAAGCGGGCGATATGGACATACGACGTGCGTACCGGCGAGCGTCTTGCCCAGGTGGAATGGCCGACAGAGTATGTCTCATGGTTGTCGCCCGTGCCGGTGTTGTCCGCCGACCTGTCGCATCTCGCGACGTATGTGCCGGGAACCGAGACGCAGCCAGCGGCGATAATCGTTGTGCCCAGGGATCGCCCGAATGAGCCGGTGGCCCGCGTGGATCTGCCTGCGGGAACCCACGCCACCTGGTTGACCTGGTCGCCCGATGGGCAGCAGTTGGCCTACTCGCTCAATGAGGGCAGCGAGCCGGGACTTGACGTCAGCCCAAGTCTGGGAATCTGGGTCTGGCAGTGGGATGGCGGCCAGCCGAACAAGCTGCCTTCGCCCATCAGCCCCGAACTGACGTTTCACGGCTGGACAGCCGACGGGCAAGCGGTCATTTTGGGCGCGCTGGATGGTATCAGCAGGCAGCAGAGATACACGCTGGTGCGCGTATCGGATGGCAGGGTACAGCCCTTGCCCATCCCGGAGAACGCGATAGCCGTGGGGTGGCTCGGCCCGGCCCCGGCGGGGAACTGGACGGACGCGGAACCCACGCCGACGCAGGACACCCAGTCGGCCCCCCCGGAGGACGGCGAGCCGGTAGAAGGCTGGACGGGCACTATTACCAAGCTAGAGCCAGGCAACCAGTTCGGGCGCTATTTCGAGCGTGAGGACGGCGAACGATTTGACATAAACGGTACAAGCGACGCCGTGAATGAACGCATCGCCGAGGCGCAGCGCACGGGCGCGACGCTGCAAGTGTGGGGGCGCGTCTACTATGGCGTCCCGGCGGACAAGGCGCGGCATATTGAGGTGGAGCGGGCCGAGATCGTCTCTGGCCCGGCCACCGAGTCCCGCAATCTGGCTCCTCTGGCCCAGCCGAGCGCGTCTTCGGAATTGCCCGCCGACGAGGGGGGCAACTATGCCGCGCCGATGAGCATAGACGGCCAGTTGGCAACGGCCTGGGTGGAGGGGGCGGATGGCCCTGGTCAGGGCGAGTGGCTGATGCTGACCTTCCCCACGCCGGTGACGGTGGACAGGCTGGGCATTGACGTGGGGTATGACCGCACCGGGGCCACGTTTGCGGCCAACAACCGCGTGAAAAAGGCCACCGTGATCTTTTCGGAGGGCACGCAAGTCCCGCTCGAGTTTGCCGACGAGCGCGGGATGCAGTTCCGACGGATTGAGCCGGTGGAGACGACCTTTGTGCAGATCGTGATCAGCGAGGTATATCCGGGCAGCGACTATGACGACACCTGTCTGGCCGAGGTGGAAGTGTGGGGAACGGCCCGGTAGCTGATGGGGCGGGGAATATCGTCCGCAATGAAACTTTTTTTGGGGGTTCTGCGTATTAATAGGTGACGGTGTTTACCAGACAAACACCCAGTCTCCTTTTCCTCTCTCTTGCAAGACCTCTAGGGTGCCAGCCCTGGGGGTTTTGCGTTTTATTGCGCGAATGTGGGAGGTATCCAATCCCTGGCGCTTGCAGAGCCAAGTCGTGACTCGCGAGACTGCGCGCCAACATGGCGCGGCTACAGGGTGCCAAGCCGTGACTCGCGAGACTGGCGCGCCAGCTACAGGGTGCGAACCCGTGTCTTGCGTGTTCGTGCAGGCTAGTGTATAGTTCATTATGATCCCTGCCAAATGCAGGGGGTGGCTTTTTTTGTCTATTTACTGAAAGGAAGTTTGGTGCCGTTCCAGGTTACACTCCTATATGCTCTCGCCGCGATTGTTGGCCTGCGGGCTATTTGGATGGGGGGGCGCGGTCTGCTCGGGCAAGTGCCTGTGCGCTTTCCCTGGCCCCTGAATCGGCTGGCCTCGGCGCAGTCGGTGGATGAACAGGACGTTACTGTGCGCGTTCTTTTGCGGCTCTGGTCCATGTTGCGCGTGTTCTTTGGGCTGGTGCTGGTCGGGTTGGGTGCCTTTGGCCTGTGGGCGGGCTATCTTCGGTAGCGCGGCGCGCACGGGCAGGGATGTGGGTTTGTGGATGGTGCGACGTGCGTAGGAGGTGCTGATGCAGCGCACACTGGTTCGAGACGTGGGGGAACACGTCGGGGAAGTTGTGACGGTGCAGGGGTTTGCGCAAACGGTGCGCGACCAAAAGCGGGTCCAGTTTATCGTGTTGCGCGACCATACCGGCATGGTGCAGGTGGTCATCGAGCGTTCGGAGGAATACGCCCGGTTCAACGAGCTGGTCGCCAACCTCGCCCGCGAGTCGGCGGTTCAGGTGACTGGCCTGGTGGTGGCCGACCCGCACATCAGACTGGGGGGGCTGGAGATCAGGCTGCAAGACCTGCAAGTCGTCTCCCTGGCGGACCCCGTGCTGCCCATTGACCTGTCCGAGCGGACAACCACGATGATTGACAAGCGCCTGGACTGGCGCTTTCTGGATTTACGTCGCCCCGAAAGTCTGGCTATTTTCCAGGTCCAGACCACTGCCGAGCACGCCATGCGCGAATTCTGGCTGTCGGAGGGGTTTATCGAGATACACACGCCCAAGTTGATGGGCGTGCCCAGCGAGTCGGGCGCGGAGCTGTTCGAACTGGCCTATTTCGGCGAGACCGCCTATCTGGCGCAATCTCCCCAGTTCTACAAGCAGATGGCGATGGCGGCGGGCTTTGACCGGGTATTCGAGATCGGCCCCGCGTTTCGCGCCGACCCGTCGTTCACGCCCCGGCACGCCACCGAGTTTACCAGCGTGGACGTGGAAATGTCGTGGATCGAGTCGCACGAGGACGTGATGGCGCTGGAGGAACGCTGGCTGCAATACGTGTTGCAGGCGGTGCAGGCCAAGCACGGGGAGCAGGTGCGCGAGTTGCTGGGCGCGGAAATCCGCGTGCCCACGCTGCCGTTCCCCAGGTTCACGATGGCCCAGGCGCAGGAAATCCTCCGGCGAGAGGGGCATGTGCCGCCGCCCGGCAGCAAGGAGGGCGACCTGGACCCGCAGGCCGAGCGCGTGTTGTCTGATTACGTGCGGCGCGAATATGACCACGAGTTTGTTTTCGTCACCGACTATTCCTTTGCTGTGCGGCCATTCTACCATATGCGCTACGGCGACCGACCCGACACGACCAAGAGCTTTGATCTGCTGTGGAAAGGGGTCGAGATCACCACGGGAGCGCAGCGCGAGCATCGTTACGAGGTGCTGGTGGAGCAGGCGCAGGAAAAGGGGCTGAACCTGGAGCCGTTGCAGTTCTACCTCAACTTTTTCCGGTACGGCTGCCCCCCGCATGGCGGCTATGGCTTTGGCCTCGTGCGTATGTTGATGTTGATGCTGAACCAGGATAGCATCCGCGAGGTGACATTCATCCATCGCGGCCCGACGCGGCTGATGCCCTAGGCTGACGCAGCGCAGGGAGGGACACGGGCGGGTCGTGCCGTAGGCAGTTGAAACTGCACCAACAGCTGCAAAGCCTGCCTTCGCAGGCTAGGGAGCCAGTCGCCGAAGGGGCGACTGTGGTCCACGAAGGTGGACGCGCCAGCAAGCTGGCGACGCAAACGTTGCCGCAATTTCAATCGCCGGGTAGCGGCTGTTGAAACTGCACCTACCGTTGCAAAGCCGCCCTTCGGCGGCTGGGAAACGAACCTGCGCAGGCAGGTGCGCCATGCATGGCGACGCAAACGTTGCCGCGATTTCAATCGCCGGGTAGCGGCAGTTGAAACTGCACCAACAGCTGCAAAGCCTGCCTTCGCAGGCTAGGGAGCCAG
>JAAYXX010000533.1 GCA_012515695.1 Chloroflexota bacterium | reverse complement strand
CCGCTCCCTCTCCCAAAGGGCGAGGGTGACATGCGCCGCGCCAAACACCTTCTCCCCCTGGGAGAAGGTGCCCCAGAGGGGCGGATGAGGGTGATCCACTGGCGAGGGGACTAGGCATTTGCCTCGCTTTTTTTCATGATAACCAAAAGTTAGCACCATTGGCCATCCTTGGCGGCTTTTATGCCGGCTGGAAGCCGGCGGTCCGCACATGCTCCTCACCCATCTGCGGCAAGCGCGGCAATATGCCACCGGCATACATGCCGCCCTCGCCCACTGGGAGAGGGTGCCGACCAAAGGTCGGAGGGTGAGGGGAATTCAGGGGGGAGCCGGGGATGCCTGCCTCTTGCCCGGGATTCAATAAAAAAACAAGCCCACCATGCAATAGATGGTGGGCTTGTTCTTTCGCAAGAGCTACTGGATCTCTACTTCATACTCCACTGGAACCAGTTGAATCCAGGTTTTGCCGGGCCGCAAGGGGATGATCTCGCCATCCTCGTCATAGTACTCGATCAGGTCGTGCAGGTCTTCATGCGACCAGGTAGCCTCGACGACCACCCCATCCCGGATGACCTGCGCGCGCCCGGAACCGGCCAGCTTGATGTCAATGGCCCGGCCGCCCAGGCTGTCCTCGATGATGTTCGTCGCTTCGTGAACGGCATACAGGATAATCACGTTATCGGCCGCGATCTGCTCGCCCGTCAGCCCTTCGTTGTGGGACGCTCCGCGCACATAGCGCAGATACTTCCCGCTTTCCTCGTCGTACTTCCAATCCACAACCGACAAACTGGGGTAGGGGATACGGATCGAGGTGGCAGGCTGGCCTTCAGGTGGCGTGGGGTCAAAGGTATACCCCTCAATCGGCTCTTCGCGCTCCCAGCCCTTTTCCGCCAAATAATCGCGCAAGGCTGGCACCGAGGTGTACATGCGCCCTCGCCAGTCATATCCCGCCAGGATGCCGTAGGGCTTGGGGTGATAGAATTGGTCCAGGTCTACGAAATCCGCTTGGGAGATACGGTAGCGGATTTCATCGCTCGCGCCGCTGTGCGCCAGGGCCGCGTCGTATTGCGGGGCAATCACCAGGCTCGACAGGCGCGCGCTACGAATGGGACGTAGGCGTTTCGCCGTACTCTCCAGGAATAGCGCCGTGAAGCGGGTTAGTTGCCCCCCTTCCATCAACTCCTCGTATACCACGTCGGCCAATCCCAGCCCCTCTTGCGGGCGAATGTTGGGGTCGTTGCCGATACGCACAGCCAACACTCGCCGATTGATCAGCGCCGGGTCGTCCACATGCTGGCCGGTCAGCGGGCTGATGTGCGGATCTCTGGTAGGCGTTGGCGTAACGGTTGCGGTGGGCGTTACTGTGGGCGTATCGGTGGGCATGGGCGTGGGGGTGATGGTGGGAGCCAGCGTGTTGGTGGGCGGTATGACGGTGACCTCGTGCGAGACTTGCGAGCCTGATGGCGTCGCAGGGGTAGCCTCTTGGCCGCAGCCTGCCAGCAGCAAGGCCAGCACCACCAACAGGCCGAGGATTGCGGGCCGATGACGGGATGACGCATAGTTCGACATGGGCGCTATCTCCTTCAATCAAACATCAGAATGGCGCCATTATAGCACGGTTGCTGGACGCGGGAAAAAGCGCGCAACTTGGCCCTCCCTCGCCGGGTTTGCCTCCTATCGCCATATCACCTATTATTGCGGCAGAACCCATCACCCTTGGAGAGAGATCAACGATGCTTTCACGCGAGATCGTTCTACGCACGTTGGAGCACAGCGGCCCGGCGCGGGTGGCCGCTTCCTTTCCGGAACCATACTGGAACGACTTGATCCATGTGGGCTATACCCTGGCGGGCTACCACCCCGAGTGGCGCTTTGTGGGGCCAGAGCGCCAGGAATACGTGGACGAATGGGGCAATACCTGGGCGCGGGTGGATCGTAGCAGCAAGGGCGAGGTCGCCCGCGGCGTGTTGGAGGATTGGGACAAGCTGGACACCTTGCAGTTGCCCGATCTCGCCAACCCCGCCAATTTCGCTCAGGTGCGCGAGCTGTGCCGCGACTCCTCCGTCGAGCGGTTTCGCGTGGGGGGGCTGCCCGGCTTCCCCTTTAACGTCGCCCGCAAGATGCGCCGCCTCGAAGTCTTTTTGATGGACATTCTGCTGACCCCTGACCTCGTGCGAGAATTGCTGTGGCGCATCGAGAACCTGCTGGCCGGGACGATTGTCCAATATGCGCGGGCAGGGGTGGACGCCGTCATGTTCGCCGAAGATTGGGGCACCCAAGAAAACTTGATGGTGCGGCCCGATACCTGGCGGGATATGTTCAAGCCCGGCTTTGTCCGGCTGTGTCAGGTGGCCCATGAACATGGCCTCAAGGTGTTCATGCACTCTTGCGGCAAGATCACCGCCATCATCCCCGATCTCATCGAGGCGGGTATTGACGTGCTCCAGTTCGACCAGCCGCGCCTGCACGGCATAGACACCCTGGCCCGCTTTCATGGGCAGATTACCTTCTGGTGTCCGGTAGATATCCAACGCACGTTGCAAACATGCGACGAGGCCATCATTCAGGCCGAGGCCCGCGAGATGATCGAAAAGCTGGGCGGCCCCGATGGCGGGTTTATCGCCGGGTATTACAGCGACAATACTTCCATCGGCCTCGACCCCAAATGGCAAGACATTGCCTGCCGCACGTTTATGCAGTATGGCGACTATCGCCACCGTTGAGCGCGCCTTTCAGGGAACCTTATTCGCGCTGATCCAGGATCGCCAAAGTAGCTCCCCTTGCTCCCCACAACCGTAATTGTTGAGGGCAAGGGGAGTTGTTTTGCCCTATCTTGGACTGAATGTCCCAGTTGGACCGCCGCCATCCTTGGCGGCTTGCAATGATGCCGGCTGAAAGCCGGCGGTCCAATCCCGACGTGCCATCTCGTAGGCAGTTGAAACTGCACCAACCAATTGCATCGCCAGCTTGCTGGCGCCGCCATATATGGCGCACCCACCTTCGTGGGCTGATTTGCAGCCGCCGAAGGGCGGCTTTGCATTGGTTGCCGCGATTTCAATCGCCTATACCCGGCGGTTTCACCCTTCCATTCCCCCTGCATGGAACGCATTGGTGGCGTTAATCGTCTGAAAAGCAGTAGCGTGTGCAAAAGGCTTGTTGGCCCGTCGCCGGGTCGGGCAAGCGGATGGAAGGCAGCGCGTATTGGGAGGGGCTGCGCGGCCCCAGGAGGTTGATCGAATGAGTAAATATGCGCGCATATCGCTGATGATATGCCTGTTGTTTTTCGCGTTCGGTATCCAGGTCTTGGCGGATGGCATCATCATCCCCATCCCGCCGCGCCCCCCCACGCCCACGCCCCCGCTGCGTAGCCTGGCTATCAAGTACCACCATGTCACCGTCACCATTCAAGACCAGGTCGTCACGACCCATGTAGATCAGGTGTTTGTCAACGAGTCGGGCCACGATCTGGAAGGCGAATACCTCTTTCCGCTGCCCGCGGATGCCAGTATCTCTCGCTTTGCCCTGTGGGTAGACGGCGTGCCCGTCGAGGGGCGGGTGCTCGACCGCGACGAGGCCCGCGACATCTATGAGGATATTGTGCGGCAACAGCGCGACCCGGCCTTGCTGGAATATGTGGGCCACAACGCCTTTCGCGCCCACATCTACCCCATTCCGGCCCACGGTGAGCGTCGGGTAGAACTGGAATATGAGCAGGTACTTCAGGCCGACCAGGGCTTGTTGCGTTACACCTATCCCCTCAGCACAGAAAAATTCTCCACCCGCCCGCTGGAAGAGGTGCGCGTCACCGTGGATATCCGCTCGCGTGAAGCGCTCAAGGCGGTCTACTCCCCCAGCCACCCTATTGAGGTGGACAAGGACGACCACACCGCCCAGGTGCGCTATAGCGACGAGCAGGTGGTCCCTGATCGGGATTTTGTTCTGTATTACACGGTGGGCGCGGAAGAGTTGGGGGCGAACTTGCTCAGTTACCAGCCCGACGGCGAGGACGGCTTTTTCCTGCTGCTGCTGGCCCCACCGGCTACCGCCGAGACGGAAGAGCTTGTGGCGCGAGACGTGTTCTTTGTGCTGGACACCTCTGGCAGCATGCGCGGCGAAAAGCTCCAGCAGGCCAAGGCCGCCGCCCGCTATGTGCTGGACAATCTGAACCCGGAAGACCGGTTCAACATCATCGCCTTTAGTTCTAGCACCAGACACTACGCCAGGGGGCTGCAACCGGCCAGCGATGTGCGCGGGGCGCGGCAGTTTATCCAGGAGCTTGAGGCCGGGGGCGGCACAAACATCGCCCGCGCATTGGAGGAAACGCTGGCTCAAACCAGCGACGAGCGTCCGCAAGTGCTGGTCTTTTTGACGGACGGCCTGCCCACCGAGGGCGAGCGCGACGCGGGCAAGATCATCGCTCGCGTATCGGAGATTGCCGGGGAGAACGTGCGGCTGTTCACTTTTGGCGTGGGCTATGACGTGAACACGATGCTGTTGGACGCCCTGGCCCAGAACCATCACGGAACCGGCTCTTATGTGCGGCCAGAGGAGGACATCGAGAGCGCGGTTTCCTCCTTCTACGAAAAGATCAGCAAGCCGGTGCTGGCCGACGTGGCCCTCGATTTTGGGCGCGTCCAGGTGGAGGATGTGTACCCCTATCCCCTGCCCGACCTGTTCGCAGGCGGCCAACTGGTGGTCGTGGGGCGCTATCGCCAGGGAGGGAGCGCCATTCTCACCCTGAGCGGCACGGTGAACGACGAGCGCGTGGCCTACCCCTTCCCCAACGTGCGCTTGCAGACCGAGGCCGACAGCAGCCAGGCCACCGATTTTATCCCACGGCTGTGGGCCACACGCAAGATCGGCTATCTGATGAGCCAGATTCAACTGCACGGCGCAGAAGATGAGTTGATTGACGAGATCATTGACCTGAGTGTGCGGTATGGCATCGTCACGCCCTATACCTCGTTCCTGGTAGACGAGACCGAGGACGCGCTGACCAGCGAGGGACGGCGCGAGTTGGTCGAGCGCGAACTGGCCGCGCCACCTGCGGACGCGGATGGACGCGCGGCACTGGCCGCTGCGCCCCAGTCTGGCGAGGGGGCGGTCGAAAAGAGCATCACGCAGAACCTGCTGCGCGAAGCCGAGGTGG
>JAAYXX010000532.1 GCA_012515695.1 Chloroflexota bacterium | reverse complement strand
TGATCAATCAGGACCAGGGCGCGGCGTTGAGCCAGGGCCTCGTGACGCTGCTGGAAAACTCGAGTGCCGTGCGGCTGGTTCCCCTCACCGACAAGGAGGCCGCGAAACCGGCCAGGCTGGTGGATAAAGGCGATCTGGCCGCCGTGGTGGTGATCCCCGCCGGTTTCGGCCAGGACACGCTGGCTGGCAACACAGCCCAAGTCACGGCCATCATTGACGAATCCTCGGCCAACGGGCACAGCGCGTATATGGCGCTCCAGACCATCGTCGCGCGCGTGCTGGGAATGGCGCAAACCGCCGAGATCAGCGCGCAGACGCTGGAGCAGCAACAGCCCTTTGCCGATGACGCCGAGCGGCAGGCATACAAGGTAGAGGCCGTGGAAATCGCCACCCGGGCGTGGCAGCAGCCTTCCATCGTCCTCCAAGAGGACGGCGCGGGCGACGAGGCAGGCTCTTCGGAGAAGGTGTCCGCCTTTGCCCAGGCATCCCCCGGCATGATTGTGCAATTCACCATCTATGGGCTGATGATGGCCGGTATGGTGTTCGTGCTAGAGCGCAAAAGCGGCACTCTGGCCCGGCTGCTGACCACCCCCGTTACGCGAGCGCAGATCATCGCGGGCAAGATGCTGGCGATGTTTATCATGGTTTTCGCGCAAGAGGTCATTCTGGTTGCCATCGGCCAGTTCGCGCTGGGCGTGGATTACCTGCAATCGCCGCTGGCGCTGCTGCTGCTGATGATCAGCGTGGCGCTCTGGGCGGCCAGCCTGGGCCTGCTGATCGCCGCCGTCTCCAAGGGCGAGGAACAGGTCATCATGTGGTCGCTGATTGCCATGTTCGTGCTGGCCGCGATGGGCGGGGCGTGGTTCCCGCTGGATATGGCGGGCGAAGCGTTCTCGACCATCGGCCACACGCTGCCAACTGCCTGGACGATGGACGGGTTCCAGAACATCATCCTTCGCGGGCAGGGGCTGGAAGGGGTCTATCTTCCGGTGCTCGTCCTGCTGGGGTATACCGTCGTCTGCTTTGGGGTGGCTGTCTGGCGGCTCAAGTTCCAATAGCGCCAACCGATGCAATGAGCAGCGCCCTCTCACGACAGGCATTGTCGTGGGAGGGCGTTGTATTATGCGCGGGCCGTTGTCTGCAACCCGCTCTGAAGCGGCGCGCTCTGAAGCGGCCCGCTCTAGAGCGGCGCGCTCTTTTGTTTGCGGCTGCTTGCCGGTTATGCTAGACTGGCCCCATCGCATGCGCCTCGCCAGGCTCTCGGCATGGCTGTTCGCCGCCGAGATGCGTGTAGCGGTGGGCTGCATACGCAGGGCGATTGCACTCCAATGGAACGTAATCCTTGTAGAAGGGAAGTGGTAAACATGACGGAAACAATGCGAGCCTCCCTGTGGATGGGCACTGAGCGAGTCGAGTTCACCGAGATTCCGCGGCCCAAGGTTGGCCCCGGCCAGGCGCTTATCAAGGTGGCCTATGGCGGGATTTGCGGCACGGATCTGATGATCTACCTGGGCAAGCATCCCCGCGCCAAAGCGCCGCTGGTGATGTGCCACGAATTCGCGGGCACGCTGGTCGAGGCGGACGGCGACGCCTTTGCGCCGGGCACGCCAGTAACGATCAACCCCCTGCTGACCTGCGGCCATTGTTACGCCTGCCGCAACGGTAT
>JAAYXX010000531.1 GCA_012515695.1 Chloroflexota bacterium | reverse complement strand
TCCCCCCCCATTCCCCGGAAGCCCGACCCTATGAAATCCTCTGTCGGCACTACATCGGCAGGCAGTCCATCCGGCAGGTGGCACTGGACCTCAACATCGGTGAGCGACAGGCTTACCGCGAACTACAGTCCGCCGTAGAAGCCCTGGCTCAGATCGTGCAGAAAAGCATCGGGGATGGTTTGGCAGGGTCGAACACTCAGACCAGCCCCAAGGTGCACGAGGAAATCGAGCGGCTTGCCGGTTACTCCCATGAGGTGAACCTGGTCCATCTGCTGGAAGAAGTCGGGGCCAGCGTCCAGCTATTGGCACACGCCAGGGGCATCAGCATTCGAATCGAAAGCAGCGCCTCCACCATCCAGGTGGTGACCAACAGGGTCATGCTTCGACAGGCTATGCTAAACCTCTTGAGCTATGTTGTGCAGAATCACAGCGGCAGCCAGTTGGTGATCAGTATTGCTCAGAATAAGGAGGCCGCTTGCATTCGCCTCGCATATGCTCCCCAGGGCACACACGACCCATCACAGCCCGATCAACCTCTCGCCGTCTCCGCCCGGTTATTCCAGACCCTCGGGGCCAGCTATCAGCCGATCAGGTCAGGTAGCCAGACCGAATTTCACATATCGCTGCCCCTGACGCATGAGAACAGCGTTTTGATCGTTGATGATAACGATGGATTGATCACCTTGTTCACCCGATATCTCCAGCATTCGCGCTATCGCGTCTATGGCGCAAGCAGGGTCGGCGAAGCCCTGACAGTCTTGCAGAGCGCCCGCCCGGATGCGCTGGTTGTAGATATTATGATGCCGGATCACGACGGTTGGGAGTTTATCGAAAAGGTATACAGCATGGTCAATCCTCAGCCGCGAATCGTCGTCTGTTCCATTATCAACGATCCCGAGCTGGCCCTTGCCTTGGGAGCTGACGCTTTTTTACACAAGCCCGTAACCAGCGCCCACCTCTTGCAGACACTGGACACGTTGCTGGCGTGAGGGGCCGCTCGTCCGGCTTTCAGGCAATGACTACTGACCGCTCGCGGGCCGGCTGTACGCTGAAACAAGCGAACCAGGCCACCTTCTAGCGCAACGCCCTCCCGTGCCCCAGCCAGCAGGCAGGTTGCCCCGCGTTCTTGTCCCCAAAATCTCTGGCAAGCCAGCCCCCCCGGCGAAATCGCAGCCACACAGCCCATAGCCAGGCCATATTTCTATCAGCCCAATTTGCAAAAAGAATTGGCTTGATGTATATTTCGCCCAAAATAGCACTCTCGTCATGAGAGTGCTAAAATCCCCCGCAGATGCTTGCGGAAACAAGCCTCGGTTTCAAAACTCACATCAAACAGAGGAGGAAGGTTCTATGTCAGTCAACCTCAAACCGTTGGGTAACAAAGTTGTTATCGAGCCGATCGACGAAGAAGAAATGACGGCCTCTGGCATCATCCTTCCAGAGACGGCCAAAGAAAAGCCCCAGAAGGGGACTGTGTTGGCCGTTGGGCCGGGCCTCCGGCTGGAGAACGGCGAACGCCAGGAAATGTCTCTCAAGGTCGGCGACAAGGTGCTATATGGCAAGTACGCCGGTACAGAGGTCAAAGAACGCGATCGCACATTGATCGTCATCAAAGAGGACGACGTCCTCGCCATTATTGAATAGCTTTGGGCAAACAGGTAGGAGGTAATACAAGATGGCCAAGAAACAACTTCAATTCTCTGCCGAAGCCAGGGCTTCTCTCAAGAAGGGACTGGACACGCTAGCGGAAGCCGTAGGCACGACGCTAGGCCCCAAGGGCCGCAATGTGGCGCTGGACAAAAAGTGGGGCGCTCCCACAATCACCCATGACGGCGTGACTGTGGCAAAAGAGATCGAGCTTAAAGACCCCTACGAGAACATGGGCGCGCAGCTTCTGAAAGAGGCGGCCACCAAGACCAACGACGTGGCTGGTGACGGCACGACCACCGCGACGGTGCTGGCCCAGGCTATCGTCGCCGAGGGTATGAAGAACGTTGCCGCGGGCGCCAACCCCATGCTGCTGAAGAACGGCATCCAGGCCGCTGCTGAAGCCGTCGTGAAGGCTATCCGCGAGATGTCTCACCCCGTAGACACCCGCGAAGATATCGCCAACGTCGC
>JAAYXX010000530.1 GCA_012515695.1 Chloroflexota bacterium | reverse complement strand
TACGATACGGCATAGCCCCGCTGGCGGTAGAGGGTTTCCAGGTCGTCGCGCAGTTGCCACAGGTTCAGCGTAAAGCCGTCCACGTCGCCGTGGTCGCGCAGAAAATGGCCGCTGACGATGTCGCGCACCAGCCCGGCCCAGATGTACGTGCGCGTGCCGCACAGGTGCGACACTTCGTAGATGTCCCGCAGCAGGGCCAGTTGGACGCGGTTGGAGGGAGAGAGGGGCATATTATTCTCCTTGGACCCAGCGATAGCGGCAGTGAACGTACTTCAGCCAGGATGTCAGTTCGGGCAACTGGTCGAGGGCGGGGTTGCCAAATAGCTTTTCCGTGCTGACGATCATGAACCTGTCTGGCGGCGCCAATTTCTTCCAGGCACAGACGGCTGTCTTGGTGTCAAGCTTCTTGAGCGCCGGAGAGGTAATCCGGTCAAAGTCGGTGTTATGCTCCGGCGCAATATGCAGAACGCTGGCAATATCGGCGCACAACTCGCGCGCGCGCTCCATCTCGTGGGCCAGCAGTTGTTGGCGCATGAACTGGTAGAACGGTTCATAGAACAGCGCATCAAAAGCAGGCAATAGCGTCTTGTTGATGGGGCAATCATCCCGCATGTACAGCGGGCGGTAGATGGCGGTGCGGTCTGTGCCGCTTTTCGCGATTTTGAGCGGTGTGCCATAGTACGACTCGGTATACTTCCACTCGATCGGAACGATCTGCCGCCCGCCGTCCGTTCGCTCGAACAACACGGCTGCGTCCGCGCTGGTGCAATTCGCGCCGCGTGTGCGGATGCCATTGCGCGAGATTTTCTCCCCCAGATAATTCTCCTGCCCTATCCATTCGAACGTCACATATTGCCCGCTCTCGATCGGGAGCATTCGGCGCAGGTCGGGATAAACGGGGCGCAGCAATTCCGCGAGCGCAGAGGGCTTGTCCGCAAACGGGAACAGGAAATTAACGCAGCAAACTTGCGAGTCGCATAGGTGGTTGTTGGGCTTGCCGTTTTGACCATCGTGCCATTTGATGCGCTGGGACGCAAAAAAGGCCAGGGCAGTCTGGCGAATTTCGGGAAAGAGGTTCTCTTCCGCGTGGTCGAGGGGCACGCAAAAGGGGCGCAGCTTGCTTTTATACACACCGTCCGCGCGCGCTATCTCGGAAAAGTAGGGCGAGTCTGCTTTGAAGCTGGCTTGACGGGGTTTTTCTTGTTCGAGGAATCTGCCCATGAGGGCTATGCTCCTTTGCCTGTTATTCGGTTATGAACAATTCGGGATGTTGGCGGATAAATTGCGCCAACAAGCCATCGAATTCAGTGTCCAACGCATACCATGCGTCCTGGCCTGTTTTTCGAATTGGCCGCCTTTTGCCAGTGTCTACCTCCGCTGTTACCCCTGCCCGCCGCGATACACAATGGGGATGAACAGGTCCATTTGGTGATAGCCCAACGTTTCCTGGGCATTTAGCGGGGTGATGATGTGCCCCATGTCCCAACGCGCACCGGGGCCGCTGCTGGGCGCCTGGTCGAATTGCTCGCTCTCGGCCACCCACTGGTGGATAAGCTTGTTCGTCCGCTCGATGTCCGCGCCCTCGTCGCGACAGGCGGCCACGGCGTACAGGCCGCCGGGGAACTCGAACGTCGCATAGCCGCCGGTGTCCTCTACCCCAGCGGGCAGAGCGTACAGCCACTCAAAGCAGTCGAGTTGCGGGTTGAACCACAGGAAATCCCGGGGAAACAGGCTGGACTTGTCCTCAGCGGCCACCCGCGACCAGTATTTGTTGAACGCTTCCAGGTCTCCATTGCCCGAACGCGCCATCCTGATCGGCGGCAACTCGATAATCCGAACGAACGGCATGGTCTGGTCGCATGTAGACATTGCATCGTCCTTTCTGTGTTGATCGTGTCAGGCGTGTTCTCTGGGCGAACCCTTTGTATTTCGTGGTTACGCCTCTACGCGCCGATATCTCAGGAGAATTACCCCAGAAGAGAACTGCCGCACCTCCACGGGCGTCAGCTTGACCCGGTTGTGCAGATGAAACATGGGTTTGCCGTCGCCGAGAAGGATCGGGAAAAAATAGAGCCGGTATTCATCAATCAGGCCCGCATCCGCCAGCGATGAGGCCAACTCTGCCCCACCGATACCCATGTTTTTGCCCGGTTGCGCCTTGAGCCTGGTGATTTCTTCAATGGCGTCCCCCTGGACCAGTCGGGCGTTCCAGTCCACACGATCCAGGCTCTTGGAAAAGACGACCTTGGGCATATCCTTCCAGATTCGGGCGTACTCGACCACATAGGGCGGCGCAGACGGGTCCTCATCGGCTGTCGGCCAAAAGGCCGCCATCTGCTCGTACATCCGCCGCCCATACAGGTGGGTA
>JAAYXX010000529.1 GCA_012515695.1 Chloroflexota bacterium | reverse complement strand
TGGGGAGAGACGCACACTATATACCACTACCCCAGCCCGTCACCATGCCACATCTTGTGGTTTCGTCCCACTTTTCCACCTTTCCACAAGCCCTACGACTACTACTATCTCTTATATACTATAGAGAAAACAAGATAATAAATAGAATACGTACGCGCTCTAAAAACGGGGGGATTCTTTTGTGTCATAGCTGCGCGCGCTTCTCGCGGACTTGAACCGATGCCACGGCATGATACAATGAGACAGGTTCTAGTGAAATGGACTGTTACCCCATGCCCAGACAACACATGATTCGGACTCAAATCCAGCAGCGGGGTATCACCAACCCGGATGTGCTGCGCGCTCTGGAGAAGGTGCCCCGCCACGAGTTTGTGCCCCCCGACTATGTGGCGCGGGCGTATGAGGATGGCCCCTTGCCCATTGGTCACGGCCAGACGATCTCCCAGCCCTACATAGTGGCCGCCATGACCGAGTTGCTGCGCCTGAGCGCGAATGCTCGCGTCCTGGAGGTGGGCACAGGTTCCGGGTATCAGGCCGCCATCCTGGCCGAGTTGATCCGCGAGGTCTATACCATCGAGATCATCGAACCCCTGTACCTGGAAGCCCGGTGTCGGTTGGCGCGACTTGCATATACCAATATCCACTTGCGCTGCGGCGATGGCTATAGCGGCTGGCCGGAGTATGCTCCTTTTGATGCTATCATCGTGACGGCTGCCCCTGACCATATCCCCCAGCCCCTCATAGACCAACTCGCCGAGGGCGGGCGCATGATCATTCCCGTCGGCCCGCAAGGAGACTATCAGGAGCTATGGCTGGTGGAGCGCGTTGGCGGGCGCGTCAAGAAGAAGCGGGTGATGCGGGTGGCCTTTGTGCCATTGACCCGCCACGGCGATGGTGGCGAGTAAAGCGCGGCAGCCATTGTGGGCCATAATACGACACCTCCTTTCCCCGCACACTGGGGAAAGGAGGTGTCATCCAGCGTGAGACAGCACGCAGCGCGCTGGCGAGATATCCGGGTTACCAGGCCCCGTTTCCAGATAGCACAGCCGGGATCGTCTTGAGCAGAATCCGAATATCGAGCCACAGCGAGCGCCGTTGCGTATACTCGATATCCAGCTTGACCATCTCCTCGAATGTGAGACGGGTGCGCCCACTCACCTGCCACAAGCCGGTGATGCCAGCCTGGGCGCGCAGTCGTTCCCGCCCAAATTGGCTATACTGCTCCACCTCGTAGACCAGGGCCGGGCGCGGGCCGACGATGCTCATATCTCCCTTGAGCACGTTGATCAGTTGGGGGAGTTCGTCCAGGCTGGTGCGCCGCAGAAGGCGACCCACTCGGGTGATGCGGGGGTCCTGCTTCATCTTGTATACAGGGTTGTGGGAAGTGCCGTTGTTGATTTTACCGTTGTTGCCGCGAATGTACTCGCGCATGTACTGCTGATGAATGCGAGCGTCCGAGTTGACGTACATCGAGCGGAATTTGTAAAAATTGAACACGTTGCGTTCGGGATGGGGATCTTGGGGGTTTTGGTTGCCGCGCACGCGCTTTTGCACATAGATCACGGGGCCGTGGGAATCGAGCTTGATCGCCACGGCGATGATCAGGAACAGCGGGGACAGCGCGAGCAGCGCAATGCTTGCTAGTAGAACGTCAAGACAACGCTTGACAGCCAGGTAGCCAAAGCGAGATGGAGCCTGGACAGCTTCCATAGGCGACGATGTAGGGCGGGGATGTGAAATCTCGTGGATTCCCACGTCCAGTTCTCCTCAGGTGTGAGATGATAACCCTATTGAATAGGCAGCAGATGACACCATTTTCATTGTAGGGAATCAACATGAAAGCAATATGAAACGCGGGCGAGCTATTATGAAATTTCATTCATTATGAGAGGGGCGCGCGCGGGAAATAAAAAAAAGCCCGTGGTGTCTATCACCACGGGCTTTATGCTCAAGGAGGCTGGTTACACACGCGTCAGATATTCGCCGGTGCGGGTGTCCACTCGAACCACATCGCCGGGTTGCACGAACAACGGCACCTGGATTTTCAGCCCGGTCTCCAGGGTGGCTTCTTTGGTCGCGGCAGTCGCCGTATCACCGGCATAGCCCGGAGGGGCATCCTCGACCCGCAAATCCACGGTGAGGGGCATCTCGATGTCGATGGGTTCCCCTTCATACATTTCGATATCCAGCGTGGTCCCTTCTTTGAGATAGGGGATCACGTCTTCCAGCACAGCCTTGGGGAGGGCGGGCTGCTCGTACGTCTCGAGGTCCATAAAGTAATAGAACTCGTCGTCGTTGTACATATATTGGACCGTCTTGTGGTCCAGGCGGATGTCTTGCACCTTGTCGCCTGACAAAAAGTTGCGGCTGACGGTTGCCCCTGTACGCAGGTTCCGCAGCTTGGTGCGGATAATCGCGTTGCCGCGCCCAGGCTTGTAATGTTCGTATTCCAACACCCGCCAGATTTGCCCGTCACTCTCAAAAGTGACGCCCTTGCGAAGGTCGCCTACGGAAATCATGTATAGATGCCTCCTTCAAAACCTTGGTACACCCGATTAATTATAATATCGCTGTTCAGGCGCGGCAAATATTCACAGGAAATCATCAAGCAGAGCCAGGTCACTGGCAGCATGGCTTGCGAGGGATTGCGCGCGCCCTACTCTTTGCTACGAGCGGTTCTCCGGGTCGAGCCAGCGCCGCGCCAGAATAGGGAGCCGTTCTAGCGGCCCCTGGCGGGCTGTGCATGGCGGCAGAGAGCGCAGGATCGTCTTGCCGTAGGGCTTGGTCAGGATACGCTTGTCCAGCACGACCACCAGCCCGTAATCCTCCGCGCTGCGAATCAGCCGCCCAAAGCCCTGGCGGAACCGCAAAATCGAGTCGGGAAGGTAGAACTGGTTAAAGGGGTCGTCAAAGGTGGCCGCCCGCGCCGAAAGAACGGGA
>JAAYXX010000528.1 GCA_012515695.1 Chloroflexota bacterium | reverse complement strand
CTCGCGGAATGCTTGGAGTAATGGTTAGTCGATGAACATGCCGATGCGCGGCAGCTCATGGATGCTCTTCCACCCTTCGCTCTGCGGCTCGCGCAGGCAGGGCTCGATCTCCTCGTACGGACGGAAGGAGAACTTGGTGGGATCGGGCACCTTGCCCGCGGGATACTTGGCGTAGATATCCTCGCACATGCAGGTGAGGTACTCGCAGATGGCCGCGATGGCGCGCTTTGCACGGCGCGGATTGGCGCGCGTGGGCTTGCCGACCACGCCCTCGGGCGTGCCGAAGCGCTCGACCCATGCGTTGCCTTCCATTTCCTGCCAGCGGTTCGGGCGGTGGAACGAGTCCACGGAACCGTCGAAGAAGCCTTCCTGCAGGAAGCCAAAGTTGACGGGCGTTGCGTCCACGCACACGCTCATGTCCACCATCTCGGGGAACATCAACAGCGCCACGCTGGTTTCGGCCTCGTCAGCATGGATAAACGGCGTGCTCACAAAGTCGGGACGCTCTTCACCCAGCGGGTAGAAGAACTCGCGCACCGCACGGTGCCATTCGACCACGCATGCAAATGCGGGCAGCTGATAGCGCTTGAAGAACTCCTGCACGGCGCTTTCAAGCATCCAGTCCTGACCATGGTTGTTGACCAGGATGATCTTGCGGAAGCCATCGTCCCACAGGCCCGCCATGACGGCGGTGAGGGTGTTGATGATGGTGGTTTCCGAGATCATGACGGTGCCCGGCATGCCGAGGTGGTGATACGGGTGTCCGCCGTAGTTGAGCGGCGGGAAGGCCAGAGAGACCTCGTGGCCGAGCTTGGCGGTCTTGCGGCGGACGGCCTCGCAGATGAACTGCACCATGAACGTATCCAGGCCCGAGCAGTTCTGTGCGCCGTGGTTTTCGGTGCAGCCGATGGGCACGAGCACGATGTCGTTCTTGCGGCGCTTTTCGATCAGCTTGGCGCGCGGGGTGTTTTGGATGTAGGTGCCGGCCACGCCCAGTTCGCAGGGGGTGCCGATGCCGTAATCGTCCAAAATGGCCTGAATTTCATCCTCAGAGGCATCCCAGATGCGCTTTTTGAGGCGGCCGACCTTGTTGTCTTCAAAGAAGATATTCGGATAATCCGTGGTTAAATATTTTGCGTATGCCATGGTGCGTTATCCTCCTACTCAGTCCATCACGCAGGTGATCTTCATGTTGGTGCGATCCTTCTGCAGCGCGATGATGTTCTCGGGTACTTCGTCCAGGGTGATCTTCTTGGTGATCATGGGCAGCATATCCATGCCGGCAGCCATGCTCTCGATCACGCGCGGGAACGTGCCGTGGCCGGAGTGGCCCTGTGCACCGACGAT
The DNA here is from genome assembly GCA_012515695.1 of Chloroflexota bacterium. GTDB lineage: Bacteria > Chloroflexota > Anaerolineae > UBA1429 > UBA1429 > JAAYXX01. The sequence goes on along the minus strand of JAAYXX010000528.1, from coordinate 1,739 downwards.
GCGTGCGCGGCGAACCTGCAGCACTTCGCCCGTGACAGGCATCTTGGCTTCTGCGCGCGCAACGACCACAACGGTGGCGTTGAGGGTACGGCCTTCCCAGATGCACTGCTCGATGCCGGGGTACACCTGCGTGGGCAGACCCGTGGCTTCCAGATAGAGGCTTGCGCCCATGCCGTCGGTGAGACGCAGGACTTCCTCGGTGAAGTTGACCTTGGTCGGGTCGATGACGTAGTCCGCGCCCATTCTCTTGGCCAGAGCGGCACGCTCGGGCTGGGGCTCGGAAACGATTACGACCGCGCCGCCCATGGTCTTGAGCTCACGGCAGGCTGCCAGGCCCACAGGGCCCGTGCCGCAGATGACCACGTTGTCGCCGGGGCGTACGCCGCCGCCGCGCTCGATGACCGCGTTGTAGCCGACGCAGCAGGGCTCGATGAGGGAACACGCCAGGAAGATGTCCTTTTCGTCCTTGTAGATGCGGCGGAGGGGCTCCAGGCCCCACAGGCAGCGGTCGGGCAGCACGATGTAGTCGCAGAACGCGCCGTTGACGTTGAAGCCGATTTCATCCAGACGCTCGCAGTGGTTGGGCCAGCCGTCCGCGCAGGGCTTGCAGCTGCCGCACCAGAGCATTTCCTCAGCGCAGACCAGTTCGCCGCCCTTGAAGGCCTTGTTGGTGGCCTTGTCCTTGGCGCCGGGGCCGCCTTTGACGACAACGCCCGAAAGCTCGTGGCCGAGGATGCAGGGGAAACCCGTCAGGCCGGGATAGAAGATGTAGCCATCCTCTTTGGCCTGCGCCATGTGTACGTCGCTGCCGCAGATGCCGCAGGCTTTGACTTTGATGAGCACTTCGCCCGGGCCGGGTTCGGGAATGTCATATTCTTTGATCGAAAGTTTGGGGTCTTTCCATACCTGGCTGCCCAGATAGGTCTGCACATGGTCGATGTCCTTGGAGCCGAGTTTGAAGCCGGGTTTGGGCGCCCAGGTTGCGTCCAGTGTTACGCCTCTCATTTTTGCCATTGTTGTTCTCCTCTTTTCTGTAAGCTGTATTGGTTAGTCTGTGTGTTCTATCTCAACCCCGAAGGGGGGCTTGCGTCATGGACAAAACGGAACGGAAGCGGTATAATAATCGGGAATCTCGCCGAGTTTTCGGGTTAAAAAGGAGCCTTCGACATGAACGTGTACCTGCCGTTCAAGGGCACGCCGACATCCGCCATTGCAGTGGAATACTCCATCCGCCACGAGACCGTGCCGCCGCATACGCACGATTACGAGGAATTTGTGTTCGTCGTGCGCGGTACCTGCAAGCACCGCTTCGGCGAACGCGAGATCCCGCTGATCCCGGGCGATATCTTTCTGGTACCCGCGCACCGCACGCACAGCTACATCATCGACCAGACGTTTACCGTGTACAACGTGCAGTTCTATCCCGATCGCATCAGCCACCAGTGGGGCGAGCTGTGGACGGGCACGGGCAGCATCACTGACCAGTGGCATTTGCTGCATTCCTCGCTCGACAGCGCCAAGGGCGTGGACGAGCTGGGCAAGGTGCCCACCAGCGCAAGCCTGAACCGCCTGGGCATCCTCCGCCTCAACACCGACGAGGCGGCGTTTGCCACGGGGCTAATGGAGCAGATGCAGCGCGAGCAGCAGCAGATGCTGCCCGACAGCGAGCGGGTGCTGCGCGCATACCTGGAAATTCTGCTCGTGCGCTTAACGCGCGTGCGCGCCAGGCAGGTGGCCGT
>JAAYXX010000527.1 GCA_012515695.1 Chloroflexota bacterium | reverse complement strand
GCGGTTGCCGATCTGGTCGTGGTTCTGTAGGAACGCGACGAACTGGTAGCCTGACACGTTTGTGACGGGTCTCCCGCGACGCTGGTCGTGATAGGCAGAGTAGCGGCCATCGAAGAGCAAGCCGTTATGCAGCACCCTGGCCAGGTCCGCCAGCCTGCCATAATCCTGGTAGTATCCCTGGCGCTCTCCGGTTAAGAGGGCGTGGATGGCGTGGTGGGCGTCATCGTTCCACATGGCGTCGACGCCGCATCCTCCCACCTGGCGCGGCCAGATCAACCGGACGTCGTTATAGTAAGGCTCTGCGATGATAAAGTGATAGCGCCCGGTAGTCACCTGGAGTTCGCGTACCTCGGACGCCAGTTGTTCCAGGATGCATTCCGCCGACTGGTCGATGATGATGTCTGCACCGTCGAGGCGCAGGCCGTCGATGTGATAATCGCGCAGCCACATGAGCGCGTTGTCCACGATGAACCGGCGCACCTCGATGCTGCCCGGCTCGTCCATGTTGACGCCCGCACCCCAGGGCGTGCTGTAACGGTTGGTGAAATAGGGGCCGAAGCGACTGATATAGGCTCCCTCTGGGCCAAAATGGTTATAGACCACGTCGAGAATGACGCCCAGCCCTTTGACGTGACAGGCATCCACCAGGCGCTTGAGGCCGTCGGGGCCGCCGTATGCGTGGTGAGGGGCATAGATATCCACGCCGTCATAGCCCCATCCACGCACTCCGGCGAACTCGTTGACGGGCAGTAGCTCGATGTGAGTGATGCCCAACTTGCGCAAATAGTCCAGCTTGTTGATGGTTGCCTCGAACGTGCCTTCTGGGGTGAACGTGCCCACATGCAGTTCGTAGATGATGGCCGAGGCGAGTGGAAGCGACTGCCAGCCGTCGTCTGTCCAGCGAAACGCGCCATGATCCACCACTCGCGAGGGGCCGTGGACGCCGTGGGGCTGCCAGGGTGATCGGGGGTCGGGTAGCGGCTCGCCCTCGTCCAGCCGGAAGGCGTAATCGCTGCCAGCCGTCGCTTCGGGGACGTCTATGGCCCACCAGCCGCGCTCGCCTGGCTCGAGGGGGATGCGCTCCCCTTCTACCTGCACGTCGACTTTTTGGGCAGATGGCGCCCAGACTGTGAATCGCGTCATGTTTCTCCCTTGCGTACCAACAGGGCTACGGGGAACCTTGCGAAAAGCTCGTCCAGCCTGACCGTGCCGCCCTTGACCTCGTCGTCGGTGAACTGGTTTACCCATGTGCCCCGTGGCAGTTCCACCGTCGTGGCCCCCCAATCGCCGCCGAGGCCCAGCAGGAGCCGGGGGACGACGGTAATCAGCCCCTTGCCGCGTTGGAACGCGACCAGGTGCGGCGCTTTTTCGCCGCGGGGTTGGAGCGGGCGATAGGTGGCCTCCGGGCCAAACAGGTGCGGAAGGCGGTGCCGCGTTTTTAATGCGCGATGGATGACAAACAGCTTGGGCAAGCCTTCGTCCATCCGCCGCAGAATCTCTTCCAGGCTGGCGTGTTCCAGCGCGTCAAGCAGGTCGCGTCGCAAGGCGAAATCCACGGGGCGCCGGTTGTCGGGGTCTACAAGATTGAGTGCCCATAGCTCGGTTCCCTGGTATATGTCGGGGATGCCGGGGGCCGTGCACTTGATCAGGGTTTCAGCCAGGGAACTGATGCGCGCTGGCTCGACCAGGGGCGCGACGAACCGCGCCAGATCGTCCACAAATGCTTCGTCCTTCCAGACGGCTTCTACAAACGTCTTGAGCGCGTTTTCGTAGGCGGGGTTGGGATACCGCCAGGCGGTCTCTTGTTTGGCCTCGCAGGCGGCCTTGAGCATCACGCTCTGGATGCGTTCCAGCGCAATGGGCCACGAGCCGACCAGCGTTTGATAGAGCAGGTATTCGGCGTTGCGAGATGGCATACCGTTCTGGCGGTGCCTGGCGTTGCGTTGGAAACAGCGCCGCGCGAACTGCTCCCATGCCTGGGGGATTTCAGAAAGGAGGTTGATGCGCAGGCGCACGTCTTCGCTGCGCTTGGTGTCGTGCGTGGAGGTGGTCAGCATGGTGCGCGGCCAATGCTCCTGGATATAGGCGCAGAAGGCGTGAAACTCGTCAGGAGACACTGCAAAGTGGGCGGGGTTGGCGCCCACCTCGCACAGCGATACCAGCCGATTGTAGCGGTAGAAAGCGGTATCTTCGGTGCCCATCGTCCCGGCGTCGGTGATGAACTGCTGAAAGGCCATGACAAAGCGGGTCTCTAGTTCGCCCCGCCATTTGAGAAGCAAGAGATTTTGGAAGCACTCCCATAGTTGCGCGTCCAGGTCGGGCCTCCGCTGCGAGGCCGCCTGAGTGGCCGCCTGGACATGGCGCGCATCCTGTTCGCTGATCTGCCCGGCCTCGGCGCGGATGTGCGGGCGACGCACCGGGAACGAGGCTTCCAGTTCTTCCAGCCCCTCCCGCAGTTGCCGCGCTGTCAGGTCGCAGAAGCGGCGATGGCGCCGCGTGATTGCGCTCAGGAGGGAGGTGAGGTATTGGACCTCGCCGCCAAAGCTGGAATGGAGCATATCGAGTTTCGCCTGGTGGACGATCTCCTGATAGTCTGTTGGCTCGCCCGTGAGTTCGGCGTACAGTCTGGTGAGCGGCTCTTCTCCTGCCGGGTCAATGGACAACCCGTTTACCTGCCCCAAAAAGTCATAGCCAGTGGTTCCCTGGACGGGCCATGTGTCGGGCAGGTGTTCGCCCGGCTCCATGATTTTCTCGACGACGATCCAGGCATCGCTCGCTCGCTGGCGCAACCGCCAGAGATATTGCTCTGCGTCGTATAGCCCGTTTGCGTGGTCTATGCGTAGGCCGTCCGCTTCGCCCCGGCGAATCCAGTCGAGCACGAGCGCGTGGGTATGGTCGAACACACGGGGGTTTTCCACGTGGAGAGCGGCCAGTTGGTCGATGTCAAAGAAGCGTCGAAAGTTCAGTTCGTCGGCGCCTGCGTGCCAGTAGGCCAGCCGATAGTGCTGCATTCTGAGCAGCCGGTCCATCTGGTCATGGTTGTTATTTAGCTCGGTCAGCGCGGCATCCACGGCAGTAGAGACCATAGGTTGCTCGGCGAGCAGTTGCATAAGCTGGGCGCGCAACACCTGCTTGTTGCGATACCAATGCGCGCCATCTGGCGAGTTCTCGCGGGTGACCAGGCGGGCGAGGGAATCAGCCAGGAAGGCCAGCGTGTCCGAGTTGGAGCGCTCTGCCGCCGCGCGCAGAGGCCCGGCCATTGTCTCCAACGCGATGGGGAACTGGTGCTCGTAGTAGTGGGCGACAAACGTAGCGCCCTCTCGCTCTAGCTTGATCTGGCCTGCTTCCAGCACGCAGCCGTAGTGATCGCCCAGCACGGGCAGCAATATGCGGTGGTCGGCGTGGTTGCCTGTGGCGTTCCAGTGGATGTCAAAGAACTCGGCGTAGGGGCTGGCTCGCCCATTCTCGAGCACATCCCACCAGAAGCGGTTGTTCCTGGTGTCGATGGCCATATGGTTGGGCACTATGTCTAGCACCTGCCCCATCCCGCGCTCTGCCAGTGCGCGCACAAGCTCCTGGCGGGCGGCCTCTCCCCCCAGCTTGTCGTCTACTCGCTGATGGTCGGTGACGTCGTATCCGGCGCCGCTGCCTCTCTCCGCGTGGAGATAGGGCGAGACGTACAGGTGAGTCACGCCCAGCGCCTGTAAATAGTCTACCAGTTGGGCGGCGTCGCGCAGGTCGAAATCCTGTGTTAGCTGCACACGATACGTTGCCAGGGGGGTGCGGATCTCGTTACTCGACATGGCGCAACACCATCAAGGAGTACCCTTCGACTGGAATCTGTTCATTCAGTCTATACACCTGTTCGTTTTTCTCGGACACTTCGGGGGCGTTGGTGTCTATTGCCAGCAGCCAGTTGTCGCCATGCCGGGAGGGGAGGGTAAAGTGAACCAACTCCTCATGGGCGTTGAACAGGAGGATAAAGTTGCTATCTATAATGAGGTGGCCGCGCTTATCTTGCACTCCAAGTTCGCCACACAGGAAAACGGCTACCGATTTGGCATGGGTCGAGTTCCAGTCTTCGCCGGACATGGGCAGGCCATTAGGCTTGTACCAGTGAATGGGGGCTGTTGCTCCGTCGCGGATAGGCTGCTCAAAGAACCAGTTGCGCCGGTGAAAGGCGGGGTGTTGTTTGCGATAGTGAATCAGGCGTGTAACGAACGCTTTCAGTTCCTCGTCCACATTCTCCCAATCGAACCAGGATATCTCGTTATCCTGGGCGTAGGCGTTGTTGTTGCCGAGCTGCGTGCGCCCCAGTTCATCGCCTCCCAGGATCATGGGGATACCCTGGGAGAGCAGCAAGGTAGCCATGAAATTGCGCTGCTGGCGGCTCCGCAGAGCTTTGATGGTCGGCTCATCGGTCGGCCCTTCGACGCCATAATTGCGGGAGCGGTTGTCTTGCATTCCGTCGTTATTGTCCTCGCCATTGGCTTCGTTGTGCTTGTGTTCATAGGAAACCAGGTCGAGCAGGGTAAAGCCATCGTGGGAGGTGATATAGTTGATGCTGGCATAGGGGCGGCGGCCTGTGTTTTCGTACAGGTCGGGGCTGCCGGTGAACCGTAGCGCCAGTTGCTCCAACCCCTCGTCCACGCCTCGCCAATAGTCGCGCATGAGATCGCGGTATTTGCTGTTCCATTCGGACCATTGCACCGGGAACCGCCCCACCTGATACCCTCCTTCGCCAATGTCCCAGGGTTCGGCGATGAGCTTTACCTGGCTGATGATCGGATCCTGGTGGATCAGGTCAAAGAAGGAGGATAGGCGGTCCACTTCCTGCAATTCGCGAGCCAGGGCGGAGGCGAGGTCAAACCGAAAGCCATCTACGTGCATCTCGGTTACCCAATAGCGCAGCGAATCCATGACAAGCTGTAGCACGTTGGGGTGGCGCATGTTGAGGGTGTTGCCGGTACCGGTAAAGTCCAGATAGAGGCGTGGATCATCGGGGTCCAACTGGTAGTAGGCGACGTTGTCCAACCCCCTGAAGGAAAGAGTGGGGCCGAGGTGGTTGCCTTCGGCGGTATGGTTATACACCACATCGAGGATCACTTCGATGTTGGCTTCGTGCAGGCGGCGGACCATGCTCTTGAATTCCTGGACTTCGTGGCCCAACTCGCGCTTGGCCGAGTATTCCCGGTGTGGGGCAAAGAACCCTATGGTATCGTATCCCCAGTAGTTTTTCAGGCCGCGATCCACCAGCGATTGGCTGTGAACAAAAAAGTGAATGGGCAACAGCTCGACGGCGGTGATGCCGAGGTTGATCAGGTGTTCGATGGCAGCAGGCTCGACAAATCCGGTGTACGTGCCGCGCAACTCGGGCGAGATGGACTCGAGCCGTTGGGTGAAGCCTTTGACGTGCACCTCGTAGATGATGGTGTCGTGCAGAGGAATCCCCAGCGGGCGGTCCCCATCCCAGTCAAAGAAGGGGTTGATGACGACGGATTTGGGGACAAAAGGAGCGCTGTCGGCGTGGTTGGGTGGCCCATCGGGGTCGCCGTTTTGATGGCTGTATACTGCGCTATCCCAGCGCACCTGGCCGTCGAACGCTTTGGCGTAAGGGTCCAGGAGCAGCTTGGAGGGCAAGCAGCGCAGGCCCCTTGGCGGGTCCCAGGGGCCATAGACGCGGTAGCCATATCGCTGACCCGGCTGGACCTCTGGCAGGTAGGCATGCCAACAGTGTGCCGTCTGTTCTGACAGCTCTAGCTGGGTTTCGTTGCCCTCATCATCGAACAGGCAGAGCACCACCTGCTCCGCTACCTCATCGAACACGGAAAAGTTGGTTCCGCTGCCATCGAATGTGGCTCCCAAGGGATAGGGCTTCCCCTGCCACATTTCCATACTCACTCACTCATCCTCCCTTTCCGAGGCTGACGGGGGGGCGTCACCACTGGAGATGGATCACGAAGGGGCAGAGTAGCGGCAGTAGCGTAGAGACTGGCGAAGACCTGCAGGGACAGGAGGAAGGCGGGTTGTGGGAGGTTGGCCTGGTTGCCGATGGTCCATCACTCTCCAGGCGAGAAGGCTGGGTGCAAACCGGACGAGCGGAGGGAATGTGACGGAACTCGACGGGCAATGCGAGGTAACGTCCACCGATCAGCCTGAAAACCGCAGATTGACTGATATCTTGAACGTGGGTAATGCTAGCATACATCGCCAAGGGTGTCAACAGCGTTGGCCTGGATTGGCTGGGCGCATGAGGCGGTAGCGGGATAGTGAACAGACCACGGGGTAACGCCGCAGGGTCATGGCTGGCTGCCGCGTTGCCCCGTGGTGCGCCTGTCTACAGTGCATGTGACGCAATGGCTGGCGTTGAGGCGCGGGCTAGTTCCCAGCGACACCCAGCACGCGGGCAATGGTGCCCCCCATGACGCGCACTTGAGCGTCGGCAGGCAGGTCGCGCAGCAGGGCGCGATATTTGGCCAGCTCGACATGCAAAAGCTGGAAGGGGGTGTCGCTGCCATAGGCGACGCGGTCTGGCCCCAGAACCTGAATAGCCCGCAGGATAGACTTGGGGCTGACGGCGCTGCCGATCAGGGTGATATTGGGGTGCTCCGCGGCCACTTCGACAGCCGAACGGTCAAGCGAGGGCAGGGCCGCCCCGCCCATGTGTACCATCAGCATGGGGATGTTGGGGTAGCGAGCGGCGATGCGCCCCATGCGGATGGGATGCGTGTTCTCGTAAAAGTCGGCCCCGATATGGAACGCGATGGGCTTGCCGAACCGGGCGGCCTCTTCGATATAGGGGAGGGCCAGCTCGGGGTCGTCAATGACATAATCATCCTGCGCGCCGTTGAACTTGATCCCAAGAAAGCCGTACTCTTCAAAGCAACGATGGATGTCGTCTAGCGTGCGTTGATGACCAAGGTGAGGGTTGGCCCATCCAAAGCCGAGCAGCCGGTCTGGGTAGCGGCGGGTGGCCTCGTAGAGGGCCTTGTTCTCCGGCTCGATGTCGCGGGTGTAGGGCGGAGCGATCCAGACCAGGGCTTTGTCTACCCCGTCGCGGTCCATTTTGGCGATCAGTTCGTCGGCGGTAATGGCGACGTTGTTGAATTTGCTGGACGAGATGTGGCAATCTGCGTCAATTAACATAATCCATTCCTCCCTTGATTGATTATGTGCGTATCGAATCATAGCCTGTTCGGGGCGCAGGCGCAAGGGTATGCGCGCAAGGAGTTGCGTGCAACTGTGGGCGGGTGGCCGACGCGACCTG
>JAAYXX010000526.1 GCA_012515695.1 Chloroflexota bacterium | reverse complement strand
TGGGCAGCGCGGAGATGCCTGGCTTTTTCTGCCCATAGTTGGCCATGGCATGTCTGACCCAACCCGGGTCGCCGTTCGGGGCATAGGCTACTTCACCCGTGAAGAACGGGGCGCTCTGAGTAAAGACGGCGCCCGGCATGCAGTACTTGACCATGTCCTTGTGGAACTGGTAAGCGGGCGTGGACGCAGGGTTGTCAAACCAGGGCTGCGGGGGCTCGCCCTTGGCGGCTGGGCCATCGATCTGCATGAGGTAGGCCTGAAAGTTGAGGTACATCCCATAGCTCGAGAGACTTCCCGGGGGCTCGACCATAAAGTGGTACCCATACAGCCCCTCGGTCTTGCCGATCTCCTCACAGACGGCCATCAGCTCATCCCAGGTTTTCGGGACATAGTCCGGATCCACACCGGCCTTCTCGAGCGTGTCACCGTTCCGGAAGAGCATACGGCACGTTGTGCAGAACGGGAGCCCGTAGTTCACGCCTCCCAGCGTCGCTGCGTCCGTAGTGTGGGGCACGATGTCGTTCTTGATATCCTCAAAGTACTCATCAAGCGGGTACAGGGCACCCAGAACAGCATACGGGAGGATAAAGGCCTCCCCGATGACCGCGTCGGGAATGATGCCGGCGATGAGAGACATGCCCACGTTTGCAAAGAGCTGCTCAGCCCAACCGTGCTCCTCGTAGACCAGGTTGCCGTTTGGGTACTTGTCCTTGAACTTTTCCTCGATGGCCTGGGCATACTTGGTGTGGATCTCGTCCGTTCCGGCGAACCACCAGTTTGCTCCCCAGATGGCAAGATCAAATGATGCGGGGGTCGGGATGGGCACCTCTGTCGGGGCGACCACCACAGTCTCCTTCTTGACCACTTCGCGCGTGACTTCGACTTCCTTGGTGCAGCCAGCGAGCGAGGCCAAGAGCGCGCCGCCACCGGCTGCAGCATACCTCAGAAACGACCGCCGTGATAGCAGCTTTGCCGCCATGCGTTTCGACTCCTTCCTTGCGCTTCACCACCGCAACCGACGACCTGCAGACTGATGGCCTGGTTGGGTCATGCCATATGCCCTCCAGTTCCCGGGACGTTGTCTCGCCTTCTGTTGGTGTTATACTTGTGAGCGTGACGCCGGTACCGACGTGGCCATCTAGCAGACTCATTATAGCATTCGGGCGACTCGCGCGGCAATGGGTTATCTCTAGCATTATTCCCTGCAATGCCCACTGCGCACACAGGGATCGCTGCAAGCCTAGAAAGGACCGTGGTGCTGTCTACCGAGCAGTTTTCCGAATTCGTCAGGGACGCGTTGGGGGGGCTTGACAGCCCGATGCAACTCGAGACGAGTCCCCTCTCCGAGCTGCTTGTCGAGACCGGCACCCGCAACGCCACAAGGGGGCAGAAGCTGCGGGGCATTCTGGTTAGTGCGGTCGAGCAGCTCAGGCCTGGCGGCGCGGTCCCTGCCAGCCATGGCGCATGGACCTCCTACCGTCTGCTTGAGCTCCACTATGTTCAGGGATTGAGCCAGGCTCAGGTCTGCAGCCAGCTTGGCTTCAGTCGAGCGTCGTTCTACCGTTACCGCGAGGCAGCCCTAGGCGCGATCGTGAACCTGCTCTGGCAGCGCGCGCAGAGCCGCACTACTGAGGGTCGTGTTGCTAGCGCTCCCCGTGCGGAGCAGGACATCGCCGAGGCAGTCCGGCTGGCGCGCCAGTCGACCGGGGGAGAGGTAGCGATCACCAGCCTGGTTGACGGAGTCGTGCGTACAGCGACCCCTCTGGCCGTTGGGAGGGCTGTGCGCGTGCGCTGGCAATGTGCAGACGCGTTGACGGCCGTGTACGGGGACCCGGCGACATTCCGGCAGGTGCTGCTGGGAGTTCTGAGCGAAGCGCTCTTGCTGTCCCATGGCGGCGAGCTGGTGTTGACGGCTGGGCTAGAGAGGGGACGCTCCACTTGGTGTCTGCGAGGCCTCCCGGTGGGGGCACTCTCCGCCGAGGCGATCGAGGCGATCCCGGGCCTCAGGCTGGC
>JAAYXX010000006.1 GCA_012515695.1 Chloroflexota bacterium | reverse complement strand
CTGGTGGCCTGTATGCACAAGTTGTTAATCATCCTGAATGCCATGATCAAGCACCGCACGCCCTGGCGCTGCCCATCGGCTACTTGACACACAAGACAGTTGCTCACCCCCGGCTGTACCCAGCCGCTCCCTCTCCCAGGGGGCGAGGGCGGCATATTGCCGCGCTTACCGCCTTCTCCCCCCGGGAGAAAGCGGCATGTATGCCGGTGGCATATTGCCGCGCTTGCTCGCCCATCCTTGGCGGCAACCGCTTGGCCGTCGCCCAGCCCTGTGGTATCATGGGAGGCGTTGCCTGGCGCGTCCTCAGTACAGACTGCCGCCCTCTCCATACCCACTCAACCCATTTCCTGCACGTCGCAGGAAAGACCATCATCTCTTGCATCGAGGTTCTCCTATGAAGCTCAATCGCGGCATCCTGGCCTTGCTAGTTACCGTGTTAATCTGGAGTTCTACAATGGTCGTGACCAAGTCGGCTCTGCGCGAGATGGGGCCGCTGATGCTGACTGTGCTGCGCTTTGTGATCGCCTTTGCGATGCTAGGCCCGTTGGCACATCGGCAGGGCTTTCGGCTGCGTATGCTGCGGCAGCCGATCTTTTTGAGGTTCGGCCTGACCGGGGTGGCGCTGTATTACACGCTGCAAAATGTGGGGCTGGCGTACACCTCGGCCACAAGCGGCACGCTGATCCTCGCCATTATCCCGGCGGCTACGGCGTTGTTCGCTATGTGGCTGTTGGGGGAACGCTTGCAAGCGCGGCAGATAGCAGGCATTGCCATCGCCGTGGCGGGAACGGCGTTCGTGGCGCTGATGACCGGCAGCAACCAGGACGCGCCAAACCCGTTGCTGGGCAACCTGCTGATCGCGGGGAGCGTGGTGGCCTGGGTAATCTATACCATCCAGGGGAAGCGGCTGAACGCGGCCTACCCCGCCATCGTCACGACGACGGCCAGCATTGGCACGGGCCTGTTGATGATGCTCCCCTTTGGCATAGCCGAAGTCTGGCAAAGCGGCCTGCCCCACCTGAGCCGAGACGGGGGGCTGGCGATCTTTTACCTGGGAGTCATCGCCACGGCGTTGCCCATGTTCCTGTGGAATTATGCGCTGCAACACCTGGACGCCAGCGTGGCCTCGCTCTACCTGAACCTGGTGCCCATTGTGGGGGTGCTGCTGGCGGTGGCGTATGGCGAGACGGTGAGCGTCTGGCAGTTACTCGGCGGGCTATTGACGCTGGGGGGCGTGGTGGCGAGTGGTGGCGGCGGCAAAAAGGAGACGCCAGGGGCAGCGCGGCAAAGCGGTTGACCGGCGCTCCACACGAGAAACGGGGGCCATTCCCCGTAAGGAACAGCCCCCGTCTTGGACGATTCGGGCAAGGGTTAGTTATACCGCTCCCAGCGACCATCGTTATACAGGACAAAGAAGCCGCGCAGGTTGCTCCACAGCATGACGCCGCCCTCGAACTGCTGCAATGAGGCGTTGAACCCGCGCTCTTCGGTGGTGGCCCAGCCAAGGCCGTTACGCACGTTGCCATTGTTGCGCCAGACCTTGCCAAAGCCACGCTTGGGCTGATAGTACCCGGCGGGTGCCACGATGTTGGGGTCCCACTCTTGCTCGGCGGAGGTCCAGGTATCGTCAAAGCTCTGCCAGGTGCCGTTGTTATACAGCACATAGATATCCTGCAGGTCTTCGCGCCAGTACATATAACCGGCCTGGAAGGCTTGCTCGGCGGCCCAGACGCTCTTTTCGTTGGCGGAGGGGCAACCCAGCCTGGCGCGGACGCCGCTGTAGCTGTTCCAGATGCGGCCAAAGCCCAGCACCGGCGTGATGGCGCAGCCAGCGGGGGGCGGCGTGGGCGGCGGCGTCGTGCCGTCGCGCTTGACGAACTTGACCGCGTCAAAGCCCAGGAATCGCGTGGCATAGGCTTCGCCCGTGGCGTCCGGCAGATACACATACTCTGAGGGGCCGCCCGTAAAGGCGTAGGTACCCAGGCTGACCCACTGGTTGCTATAGTTGTTCTGGTTCACTACCTGCGTATGGCTCGTTCCGCTGTGGTAGATGGTGTAGCGGGCGCTCTTGCTGCCAAAATACTGGCTGGCGATATAGACGTACACTTCCCAGTTGCCCGCCGAAGGCAGGTTGGGGAACCACTTGGCCCAGTTGTAGGTCTGCGTCGAGCCGTTCCACGTCCAGAACAGGTGCCCGCGAAAGCCTACGCTGCGCCCATAGAAGGCGCTGGTCGGGCCGCCCCAGATAAAGCCGCTATCCCGGTTATCCACGATCACTTCGGTAGCGCCAGACGAACTGGCGGCCCAGTTCACCATGCAGAGCGCCAGCCCCGTGGCCTCAAAGTACTCGACCCTGACGTGATGCGTGCCCGCGTTCAGATAGACCGAACCGGTATGAGTCGTGCGAGACTGGGGGTACCATTTGTCAATCACCAGCGTGCTATCCACCCACACGCGCACGCCATCGTCCGCCGTGGCGGTAAAGACATAGTTGCCGCTGGTAGGAAAAGAGACGTCTCGCGTCCAGCGGGCGGAAAAGTATTCCGCATTCACGCCGGGGGCCGGGGAGCCATAGCCCCAGTCAAAGTTGACGGCGCTGTCATTGCGAACCACCGCCACGGGGGCGCTCAATGTCGTGTTGTTATAGTATTCCCCGCGCCATTCGGTGATGGTCGCGCTGCCCGTATCCCACCAGAGGCGGGCCACGGCGTCGCCGCCATTCTCATAGTACTCCATCCGTACGCTATGGTAGCCCGCGCTGAGGTACTTGACTGCGTTGTAGGTAGTTTCGGCCTGATCGCGCCACTGGTCAATGATCAACTGATCGTCTACCCACAGGCGCACGCCGTCGTCGGCGGTCACGTGGAAGGTATAGTTACCTGCCGCAAAGTAGACGAACGATGTCCACCGTACGGAAAAGCGGTCAGCAAGCACTCCCGGCCCAGGGATGCCCGCACCCCAATCGAAATTGATGGCTGCGTCGTTTCGCACGAGGGCCGGGCTGCCGGAGAGGGTCATGTTGTTATAGTACTCTCCGCGCCAGGAGGCCGTATCCGCCGAGGCCCCGGGAACGAGAATTAGCGTGCTGCCCAACACCACAAAGGCGATCAGCCAGATTTTGCACACCCATTTCATGGTGTGCCGACAGGAAAAATTCGGCCTGTTCATCATCCGCTCCTTTCTGCAACGATTGCTTGTGCAACAACCAGAACGGTCAACCCGTTTTGTGTTTTCCGAATTCCCCGTCTCTATCACCTCTCTTCTCGCCAGATCATACGCCAATATGGCGATTGATAGAGATTTCTTATCTACTTCGGTAATCCGACCTGTCATCTCGTAGGCAGTTGAAACTGCACCCACCAATTGCCTCGCCAGCTTGCTGGCGCGCCCACCTTCGTGGGCTGATTTGCAGTCGCCGAAGGGCGACGCGCCAGCAAGCTGGCGAGGCAAACGTTGCTGCGGTTTCAACCGCCCATCCTGATGGCTGTTACCGAACTATTTTCTTAACCTTCATTAATTGCGGTAACTGCAATTCATACCCGCGCCTATGGTACAACCTGGCTGACGGCGATCAGCCGCCCATCCTGCACCTGCGCCAGATAGTGGCGCGCGCCCGCTGCGTCACGAAAACGCACGCCATCGGGCAGTTCTTCATCACACACCAGACGCGCCTGCGGGTCCAGCAGGCCATAGCCCGCCAACTGCTCCACGAGCGCCGGGTCGGCCAGTTCGTCCACGGACAAGCGCAGGCGCCCCCGCCGCAGCGCCTCGTTCAGAATGGCGTAAGGCGTGCGCTCGGTTATCTCCCACAGCGCGTCGGCGGTCTCGGCGGTGGGTGGCAATTGCGAGCGACGCACATACGCGTCGCCGCTCCGTTCCCACGTGCCCACCAGACGGCGGTGGATGCAAGCACGGCACTCGTCGAACACGGCCTGCTCGCCCACATCCAGCCCAAAGGAAGAGCCAGTCACCTCTAGCACGTCCAGCCCTTCCCCCACAAAGCGGATCGTGCCATCGGTGGCAATCCAATCCCGATAGCCCTGCGGCATCCAGATCATCGTCCAGGCGCCGTCGGGCTGGCGGCGCAAGAGCGTGTAGGTCGGCTGCAAAATGCCCTCGCTGTCAACGGCGGTAATCAATCCCAGGTCATCCCCCGCCCGGCGAGCATCCAGCGTCACATCGCCACGCGCCACCGCCTGCGCCCCGTGGGACTCGACCACATATACCATAGACGCCAGAGAGACGACCAGCGTTCCATCGCCCATATCTCGCACGAGCGGTTGCCCCGCGTGCGTGGGCCAGCCTGCCGCCTGCAAATACGCCTCCAACCGGGGGGCTGGCTCCTGGCCGCCCGCGCCCGCCGCTAACCATTCGCCGATCAGGTCGGCAACTACCGCCCCGGCGGCTGTGGCATCTGGCGCGACAGCGACGGACAGGAAACGCGCCCGCCACGGGTCAATCTCTACGCGAGTGGGCGAGTCATCAAATGGCATCCAGCCTAATAGCTCGGCATCCGGCGGGACGGACAGAATACGGCGATCGCCGCCATCGGGACGCACGACATAGTAATAGCCGTCGGCGCCCTGCTGGCGATGATAGCCCAGGAGATAGGCGCTGTCTGGCGTCCAGCCCACCAACAGCGAGGCGAGGGAATCATCCTCCAGAATGCGCTGCGCCTGCATGGTCTCTACATCCAGCACCCAGACCCCCAGCCCGCGAGTAGTCTCGGCGGCAAAGGTGCTCCCCTCACGCAGCAAATAGGCCACATAGCGGCCATCGGGGGACCAGCGATGATAGACGCTGTGCGCCCCGGCGGGGTGTCCCCAGGCGCGCAGCGACTTTTGGCCGATCAGGTCGTACAGGATCAACAGCGCGCCCGTGTCGGGGAATTGTTCCGCCAGCAGATAGCGGCCATCGGGCGACAGAGCGGCCTCCCCTGCCCCCTCGGCGGGGAATGTCCCGGCTTGCTCGCCAGCAGCGAGATCGTACCAGACCATCTGATCGAACGCTTCCGGCTGGAGCAGAACGGCCACGCGGTTCTGTTGCTCGTCGTAGCGCAGCACGCGCAGGCCGTGGGCGTTGGGGATGCGCGCGCGTCCCAGTTCGCTGCCATCGTCGGCAGACAGCGCCCGCAGTTCGACGCCGTCAGAGACCAGGGCGATATGCAGCAGCGCCCGCCCAGCAACGCCCCACACGACCTGCGCGAAATCTGGCTGGGCCTCGATGCGGGCGGTATGCGTCTGCCCCGTGGTCAGGTCTACCCAGTCGACGACAGCCCCGCCGGTCATTGCCAGCCGCCCGCTGTCAAAGGCCCACGCATCCAACTGCGGCAGGGCAGCCAGTTCAACCGGGTCGGCGCCGAACGCGTCGCCGCTGTAGAGGCTGCCGGTCAGAACATAGACGAGGCTCTGACCGGCACCCGGCTGGAGCGTAGCATCGGGCGGCTGGGAGGCGGGAGCGGTAGGCGTAAGGGCGGCGGACTGGGTCGTGGTAATTGGTTCGGGCGTGATGGTGGGGGCCAGGGTATCGGCGGGCAGCGCCGTGGCCGCGGTTGCGGCCTCTGAAGGCGTGGCAGGGTACAGCACCTCGGTCAGGCGCTCCATCACAGCAGAGCAGCCTAGCAAGGAGGTGGATAGCAGAATAATCAAGGGTGCGAGAAGCCTGGCTGGCGTGTTGGGTTGCATGTAGAAATCTCTCCGAGGCAGACTCGTGCTGGCCCCGGTAGTCGACGTTGGTCAAAGGGGAACGCATGGGACAGTATAGACGCAAGGGCCAGCCCGGCCAAGGGCTATTGGCTCTGAGACGCGCGCCTGGGCATAAAAGTTCCGCCAATTTATGTTGCGCTCCTGCAACGTTGCGGGGGGGGATATGCAAAAAGGCAGGCTAACGCCTGCCTTTTTCACGCGCACACACACTTGGTTGAGTGGGCCTATAAGCCGAATTCTGTCCCCCACCTTTCGGCGGGGTGGCGATCATCTATCTACGACGCCGGTTACCCGACGCCTCTTGCGACCTACCTGAGGCAATGAGCGAGCAGCCCATGCCCACAGGGTTGCCCCTGTAGACAGCCTCTGCTTGGTCTTGCTCCCGATGGGGTTTGCCTAGCCGACCCAGTCACCTGGGCCGCTGGTAGTCTCTTACACTACCCTTTCACTCTTACCCCGACGGTACGAGACCGCCGGGGCGACCTGCTCTCTGTTGCACTATGCCGTCGAGTCGCCTCGCCTGGGAGTTACCCAGCATCGTGCTCTATGGAGTTCGGACTTTCCTCATGCCGGGCCTGTGCCCGACATGCGACCGCCCGGCCCACTCTACTAGATGATAACATGAGCGGGATTATGTGTCAAAAAACAGCAAAAACAGGAACCGCTGGGAGAACCCGCCAAACCCCCTCGCCCTTTGGGTTCAGAGGCGAACAGGTAGCCGCGCCTACTTGTTGGACCGCCGGCTTCCAGCCGGCAGAATTTCAAGCCGCCAAGGATGGCCAATGGCACTAACTTTTCGCGGATCAAGTGCTGGAGCAAGATCGGGGTTGCCCTCATCCGCCCTTCGGGCATCGGCAGTATGCCGCTCGGCAGTATGCCGCCTTCTCCCGGGGGGAGAAGGCGGTAAGCGCGGCAATATGCCACCGGCATATATGCCGCTCGACATATGAAGACGCGCCAGGATGGCGCGGCTACTGCCCCCCCCCCCGTAACGGCATTCTGCCGCGCATCCATGCTACTAACAACGACGGCGGTCCAATTCTATGCGAGTTTGACAGCTTATAGTCTATGAACTATCATCATATCAAGGGATTGTGTCTCGTGTGAAAGGGAATACGATTGTATGCTGTGGCGCGATATTGAGGCGGCACGCCGGGTCCTGGAGACCGAGCGGGGCGCGGTTGTTCAGGACTGGGGCGGCAAGGTGCCGGTGGCCCTGGCCTACCCCAATTCGTACGCGGTAGGCATGTCCAGCCTGGCCATCCACGGCCTCTATCGCTGGCTGAACGCCATGCCAGGCGTGGCCTGCGAGCGCACGTTCGCCGCGTGGGACAGACGCAGCGGCCCCAATGACCCGCTGCTGACGCTGGAATCGCAGCGACCTGTGCAGGATGTGGCGTTGCTGGCCTTTTCCGTCTCGTTCGAGATGGACTATTTCAACCTGGTCGCCATGTTGCAGCGCGCCAACCTGCCCGTGCTGGCGGAAGAACGGGGGGAGGGTGATCCCCTGGTGGTGCTGGGGGGTCCGGCGGTTTCGGCCAACCCCGAGCCGGTGGCCGCGCTGGCCGACGCTGTGGTGATCGGGGAAGCCGAGTGCTTGCTAGATGGGCTGATCGCCTGCGTGCGCGAATCGTGGCAGCACAGCCGGGCGGAAACGCTGGCAAACCTGGCGAGCCTGCCGGGGGTCTATGTGCCAAGCATTCATCAGGGGGAGCCGATTCAGCGCCAGTTGTTGGCCGACCTGGACGCTTATCCCCTGTCTTCTAGCATCGTGGCCCCACGCGCCGAGTTTGGCGATATGCACCTGATCGAGCTATCACGCGGGTGCGGGCGGGGCTGTCGCTTTTGTCTGGCTGGCTACTGGTACAGGCCCATCCGCGAGCGCAGCCTGGACGTGATCCTGGCACAGGCCCAGGAAGGGCTGGAGCGCGGGCTAAAGATCGGGCTGGTGGCCGCGGCGGTGTCGGACTATACGCCCATTGAAGAGTTAGTGGCGCGTTTACGAACGATGGGCGCCAGCTTTTCCGTTTCGTCGTTGCGCGTAGCGCCGCTGTCGCCGTCGCTGGTGCGCGGCCTGGAGGAGAGCGGCTCGCGCTCGATTACGTTGGCCCCGGAAGCGGGGTCGGAGCGGCTGCGACGGGTGATTAACAAGTGCATCTCGCATGACGACATCTTGCGCGCCACGGAACTGGTCACAGAAGTGGGGTTCGAGTCGCTCAAGCTCTATTTCATGTTGGGGCTGCCGGAAGAAACGGACGAGGATATTCGGGGGTTGATTGACCTGGCCCGCGAGGTGCAGCAGGTGTTCACGCGGGAGGTGGTGGTCAACCTGACCCCCTTTGTGCCCAAGGCGCACACCCCATTCCAGCGGGTGGCGATGGCTCCGGCGGAGGTAATGCAGGCGCGGCTGGAGCGCATCAACACCGAACTGCGTTCGGCCAAGATCCAGGTGCGCGCCGAGACGATTGACTCGGCCCGCGTCCAGGGCATTCTGGCGCGTGGAGACCGGCAGGTAGGCCAGGTGTTGGCGAACATGCCCAAACCCAGCCCGAAGCGATTCGAGCGGGCGCTAGAGCGGCGCGGGCTTGCCGTCGAGGATTATCTGGGCGAGCGCGAACCGCAGGCCCCGCTGCCCTGGAGCTTTATCGGCAGCCGGGTGCGCGCGGCTTATCTGACCGCCGAGCGACAACGGGCGGAGCAAGAGCGGCTCACAGAGCTTTGTATACCGGGCAGTTGCGCCCGATGTGGTGCCTGTCCGCCATCGGAGGAATCATGATCCGCACGGAACATAACGGCATTTCATGGTACTCGTTTGAATCGTTGCGCGACCCGGCCATTGTGCAGGGCACGTTTACCCGGCATGGCGGGGTCAGCCAGGCGCCTTTTGGCACGCTGAACGTGGGGAGCACAGTGGGCGACGATCCGGCGGCTGTGCAGGCCAACCACGCGCGCCTGTTCAGCGCGTGGAATATTCCGGCAGAGCGGGTAGTCACCGTCCAGCAGGTGCACGGTAACCGGGTGGCAGTGGCCTCGGAGCAGGACGGGGGGCGCATTTTCCCCGAAACCGACGCCCTGATCTCGCAGATACCCGGCCTGTACCTGCTATTGCGCTTTGCCGATTGTGTGCCCGTTTTCCTCTACGCCCCACGCCAACGGGCCGTCGGGTTGACCCACGCCGGGTGGAAGGGAACCTTGCAGGAAATCGCCATGCAGACCGTCCGGGCGATGACCGCCACATTTGGCTGCCAGCCGGGGGAGCTGGTCGCGGGCATAGGGCCGTCTATTGGCCCTTGCTGCCTGGAAATGGACGGCGACGTGCTGGCCGATTTTCGGGCGCGATACGGCCAGGAGGAGGGCTGCATTGTGCGCCCGCAGGCGAACGGTAAAGCGTTCGTGGACCTGTGGCGGATCAACGCCTTGCAGTTGCAAGCGGCGGGCGTGCAGCAAATAGAGACGGCGGGCATTTGCACCAGTTGCCGCCGAGACGAGTTTTTCTCTCATCGCGCGGAGAATGGCAAAACGGGCCGCTTTGCCGCCCTGATTGGCATTACAGCAAAAGCATAACACACCGGAGGGGCGCACATGGCTGCGCTATCAGAATCAGAGCTACGGACGAATTTGGAGCGGGTGGAACAGCGCATTCTGCAAGCCTGCCAGCGAGCGGGCCGCCGCCGAGAAGACATTACGCTGGTAGCGGTGAGCAAGACGCGCTCGCTGGACGAGATCGCTGCCGTGTACCAGCAGGGGATTCGCCATTTCGGGGAGAACCGGGTAGAAGAGGCCGAGGGTAAAATCCCCGTTGCGCGGGAGCGGCTGGCCCCTGATCCCGTCACCTGGCACATGATCGGCCACCTGCAAAGCCGCAAGGCGGCGACGGCGGCGGGGCTGTTCGACATGATCCAATCGGTGGACTCGAACAAGCTGGCGAACCGGCTGAACCGTCTTGTGGGCGAGATAGAGCCGGGCACAAAGCTGCCCATCCTGTTGGAAGTGAACGTATCGGGCGAAGCGTCCAAATATGGCTATGCGGCGTGGGATGATGCCGGGCGGGCCGCGTTCATCCAGGAAGCGCGCCAGCTTGCCGAGTGCGAGCATCTGCTCGTGCGGGGGCTGATGACGATGGCTCCCATCGTCGAAGACCAGGAGCAGGCCCGGCCCGTGTTTCGCAAACTGCGCGAATTGCGGGACGCCCTGCGCGAAGCGGCACCATATAGCACGTGGCCCGACCTGTCTATGGGCATGACCGACGATTACCCGGTAGCCATTGAGGAAGGGGCCACGATTATTCGCGTTGGCCGGGCCATTTTCGGCCCGAGCACCTATTAGGTAGGAGAGCGTCATGGAAACATTGCAAAATAGTCGGGTCGCGTTGATCGGCGGCGGAATGATGGCCGAGGCCCTGATTCGGGGCATCCTGGGGAAGGGGCTGGTCCCGCCAGAGCAGGTCATCGCCAGCGACCCGATGCCAGAACGCCGCGCTCACCTGAGCGACGCGCTGGGCATACAAACCACCGACTCGAACACGGCAGCCATCGCCGGGGCGGGGATTATCATACTGGCGGTCAAACCGCAGACGATAGGAAAAGTATTCGCGGAATTGTCCGGCCAGGTTCAGCAAAATGTGCTGCTGTTGAGCATCGTCACGGGAATCAAAATCGAGGCGATTCGCCAGGCGTTGGCCGTGCCCGCCATCGTGCGAATTATGCCCAACACGCCCGGCCAGATCGGGGAGGGCATGTCCGCCTGGACGGCCACGCCCGAAACCAGCCCCGAACAGCGCGAGCAGGCCCGGGCCATCGTCCGCGCCCTGGGCGAAGAGGTCTATGTGGAGGACGAGCATTACGTGAACATGGCCACCGCGTTGAGCGGCTCTGGCCCGGCTTATGTATTCTTGATCCTCGAAGCCCTGATTGACGCGGGTGTGCAGTTGGGCTTTGCCCGGCCTGTGGCGGAAAAGCTGGTGCTTCAGACGGTCAAGGGGGCCGTTGTGTATGCCCAGCAGTCGGGCGTACACCCGGCAGTGCTGCGGAATATGGTCACCTCGCCGGGCGGCACGACGGCTGAGGCGTTGTATCAATTGGAAAAAGGAGGCTTGCGATCTACTCTATCGCGGGCTGTGTGGGCCGCCTATCAGAAGGCGGAACACCTAGGGAGTTTGGATAAAGAATGACACTCTTGGTCAGTTTCATCGTTTTACTGGCGCGCGTATTCAATATAGCCATCCTGATCAGGATCATCCTGTCATGGATGCCCATGAACACGGATAGTAGCCTGCTCATCACCATCCGCGAGTTGGCGTATGCCGTTACCGAGCCGATTCTCGCGCCCATCCGGCGCGTCGTGCCCACGGTCAGCGGGCTTGACCTGTCCCCCATGATCGCTATTATCCTGGTTCAACTGCTCGTCAGCATCTTTGCCCGCCTTGCGTAAATTAAAAGCCCTCCATCCGCCTTCGGATGGAGGGCTTTTCGTTACTGGCTCCAGTGGGGGGCCTGTTCGAGCATGCCCTCCGAGTTGGTGATGTTCACCCGCTCGCCGGTGTCCAGGTGCAGGGTGTAGATATCCCAGCCCCCGGCCCGATTGGAGAAATAGGCAATCTGGTTGCGCCACGGCGACCAGGTTGGCCCGTGGTCGTCGGCGTAGGCGTCCTGGCTCAAGTTCCGCAGGTTTGTGCCGTCCAGGTTGGCAGCCAGAATCTCCATGTTGTTCTCGCGGTAACTTTCCCACACCAATTGCTTGCCGTCCGGCGACCAGTTGGGCGACTGGTCGGTGGCGGCCTCGTTGGTAAAGCGGGTCTGGTTGCTCCCGTCGGCGTCCATCACATAGATTTCCAGGTTGCCATCTCGATTGGAGACAAAGGCGATTTTGAGTCCGTCGGGCGACCAGACGGGGCTATAGTCGGCGCTCTCGTTCTCCGTCAGGCGCTTCACCCCGCCGCCATTGGCATTCATCACGTAAATCTCCCAGTTGCCGCTTTCAAACGAAGCATATGCGATCCGTTTGCCATCGGGCGACCAGGAAGGGGTCCAATCCTCGGCGGCGTTCTTGGTCAGGTTGACCGGCTGGCTGCCGTCGGCGTTCATCACGTAAATCTCGCGGTTGCCATCCCGATCAGAGCAAAAGGCGATCTTGGTCCCATCAGGCGAGCGCACGGGGCACGTGTCATTGCTGGTTCCATCTGTCAGGCGCACCCTGTCCGAGCCATCGCTACGCATGGAATAGATGGCCCATTTGTCCTCCGGTCGGGCTTTGCCTATGTACAGAATTTGCCCAGGGATGGCCCCAGCCTCTAGCGTGGGCAGCGGGGTCAGCCGGACGGCCACCTCTGCCGGTATGCCCGCTTCCTGAGCGTCAGGTGTGCCAGCGGGCCGACCCGGCCATAGCGATCCGCCGTCTCGCGTGCGCCACATGACGGCGATGAGCAAAGCAATCGCCCCGGCCAGCACCCAGAGCAGCAGGCCGAACCAGTCAATGCGTTTGCTGCTCAGGGGAGAAAAACGGCGCGCGCGCACCCGGCGGTAGCGTTTGGTTTGTCGCACCGTATCGAGGAGCGTATGGTGCGCCTTGACCCAGGCGCGAAACAGCTCCATGCTGACGCGGTACATGCTGCCGCCCAGTCGTTCGAGGATACCCTGCTCGGCTAGCTCAAATAGAGCGGCATCGATATCGCGGGCTGGCATCTGGATGCGCTGGCGACCCACGTACTGCGTGATCTCGCGGTTGCCCGCTATCCCGTGGCTGCCCAGCATCTCGGCAAAGCAGGCCAGGACGACCTGCGCGGGAGGGGAGCAAGTGTTCCAGATGCTCTCGAATTGGGGCGCGCCGCGCTCAATGACTTCGTCTACCACCTGGTCCACTTCGGGCATGGATACCCAGCCCACCGATGCCCGCTGCTCGAACAGGATATGGCCGAATAATTGCAGGAAAAAGGGGTGCCCGCCGGAAAGGCGATGAATGCGCCCGATGGCTTCAAAGTCGTACGCCAGATGGCCACGCACCGGCACAGTCAGCAGGTCGTCGGCCTCTTCTTCGGTCAGTGGGGAAAGCAGAATACGCGGCAGGTTGGGCAACGCTACCTGGCCGAGTTCTACAGGATGCCCCTCCACGGCCAGCAGCACAGTCGGCCCACCGGCCTCTCGCAAGACCGAACTAAACACCCCCAACGCGTTGGACCATTCGGGGTTTGTCGCAATCCAGTCCACCGGAATGGCATCCAGGCAAATCAGAAAGGGCAGCGCGTCCGCGGCAGGCTCGCGCAAAGAATGCACATAGTCGCGTAGATACGCGACGGGATCGCGCTCAAAGGATTGCTTGTCGGGAGGCGAGCATTGCACGGCGTTTCCCAGGCTGGTGATCAGCAGCCACAAGGGGGATGCTTGCTGGTCCACCACCGTCAGATCCAGATAGCGCGTGCGGTAGGCGCCACCCAGCCGGAGGGAAAGCTGATGAAGGAAGGAGGTCTTGCCCCAATAGCGTTTCCCGAACAGAAGCAGCAAAGAAGAGCCTGCTGCGAGCAATTCATTCAAGCGTTGAAAAGAATCCTCACGGCCATAGTAGAGGTCCTCGACCATGAGAGGGCTATCAATGATATAAGGGTTCCTCAAAGGAAAAGGTCTCCGCATGGAACTAGTCCGACGAACGATTCATAGTGCTGAGGTGAATCCGCGGGATATCAGGCCGAACAGAGAATACGCCCACATCCCTCGCAGGTGACAACCCCCTCCCCTCTGTCCACCGAGCGCGCCTTGTATGAGGGGATGGTGACATGGCATATCTGGCAGACGCCGCCCTTCATAGGGGCCAGAGCCACGCCCGCCTTTTTGGCCCGCAGTTCATCGTAGAGCGAGAGGGTAGCGGCGTCGAGGGTGGCGCGCAACTCGTTGCGCTCGTTCTGTACCGCCTGCAAGCGAACGCGGAGCGCCTTGTACTGGGCCGTCAATTCCTGGTGTTCCCGCGCCCAACGCTCTTCAAAGGTCTGCAATTGCTGCTGGCCTGTGCTGGCCTCGGCCTCTAGCTGTTCCACCTCGGTAATGCCTTCCAGTATCTGGTCTTCCAAATCTGAAATACGGCTCTTGAGGCGCTCGGCGTCCTGGCGAAGGCCGTCCAACTCCCTGGGGGAGAGCGTCCCACCGCCATAGAGCGACTTGTCCACTTCCGCCGCCTTTTGGGTCAGGTCTTCCAGCTCCAGCTCGGCCTTTTGCAAGGCGCTGCGGTTGGCCGCCAGTTGCTCGGTGCGAGAACGTTGAGCCTCGCGCATCGCATCCCGCTCGGACTGGTCGGAAATACGCTGCACGATGCTCTGATAGACGCGCACCTTCTCATCCCATTCCCGGTCGAGAGCATACAACTGGCAAAGGGTCTGAATGAGACGCATAAGTACAACCTCCAGTCTGAAAAGCCAAGACACGACAGCACACGCCAAAAGCAACGCGTTGGACAAACTCGCTTTGGCGGAGCCAGTATAACACAGGGGTAACTTGCGAGCAAGTATTCGGCAAGTTATGGGAGGCTGCGGGCGGTTTATGAATTTTGACAAAATAGTTGGGTAACCGAGGCAGCGCTAGCCTTGCTACTGCTCGCTCGGCCCAGCCAGCGGCATATATGCCGAGGAATGAATTCCCAGGCTGCGGAAAGAGAAAACCCGTTGAAACGGGTTGGCTATTCTATAGTGTACTTCAGTACACTTT
>JAAYXX010000525.1 GCA_012515695.1 Chloroflexota bacterium | reverse complement strand
CCAGGCCAGCTCTGGCTCGCCAAAGCGGGCGTAGAAGCAGGCCGTCCACGAGCGGCTCCAGCCGGTGTGACCGCCCTTGTGGCTCAACCGCCGCTCTAGCGAGACACGCGCCGCCTGCCATAATTCCGGCGTGCGCTCTGGGTCGAGCTGATCGCCGGGGTAGAGGGCGAACAGGTGCGAAAAGTGCCGATGGCCCGGCTCTACCTCTTCGAAATCCTCGTTCCACTCTTGCAATTGGCCGTATTTGCCGATTTTGAGCGGGGGCAAATGGTCCAGTATTTGCTGCCACTTGGCCCGCAGTCTGGCGTCCACGCCCAGTAGCTCAGAGGCGCGAATGGCGTGCGTCAACAGGTCCCAGGCCAACTCGACGTCCATCGTTGCCGATACCCCCAGCGTTACCGGCAAGTCGGGGTGCCCGCCCACAAAGCGGTTCTCCGGCGACTGCGAGGGGACGAACTGCAACGTGCCTTGCTTGTCCTTGATCAGATAGGAGGCATAGAACGCGGCGACTTCTTTGAAGAAGGGGTAGGCCCGCTCGCGCAAGAACTCGATGTCCTGCTCGTACTCGTAATGCCACCACATATGCTGGGCCAGCCAGGCCGCTGCCCCGATCCATACTGCCCAGCCAAAGGACTCGGGCGTAGACCGCCCCCACACGTCTGTCTGAATGGGGAACCAGACCCCTTCGCAGCCATACAGGTCGTGGGCGGCTTTGCGGGCGTGGGGCACAAATCGCTCGATGTGCGTAAATAACTGCTCGGTGGCAAACTCTAGCCCCCCGGCCTCGGCGGGCCAATAGTTCATCTGCAAGTTCACGTCATGATGATAGTCGCACTGCCAGGGCGGGTCCAGGTCCTCATTCCACTTGCCCTGCAAGTTGGGCGGCAGTTCGCCCGCGATAGTCGAGGCCACCATCAAGTAGCGCCCAAAATCGAAATACAGCACGGCCAGCCCCGGATCGTCTGCCCCTTGCCGGGCCGCCTGCAGCCGCTCGTCTGTGGGCAAGTCCGGTTCCTCGACATCCACGCTCAGGGTCACGGTGCCGTACATGTCCTGATAATCGTCGGTGTGGTCTGCCAGTAGTTCGTCCCAATCGGTGTGGGACAGCCCGCCCGCGCGTATCTCGTGGATGGGAGCATCGCCTTTGGCCGACGTGCCGATATCTATCGCCACCAGTATCTCGTGGGCGTTTTGAACTCTCAGGGCGTCGCCTTTGGCGGTGACGCGTCCGCGAGTCACGTAGAACTGGGCCTCGACGCGGAACGCAATGCCCTGCTCGAATTGCCCGTCCATTGCCAGCAGGCGGTTCGATATCTCGTGCCGCAAAAAGCAGCGCTCATCCTCGGCCCGCGACAGCCAGAACGTGCCGCTAAAGGGGCGGCTCGCCGTGATATGCACCAGCAGCAGGTTCTCCTGGATATGCGCCAGGTATTCCCGGCGGTAGCGCACGCCGTCTGCCTCGTAGGTGATGCTAACCAGGCCGTTGCTCAGGTCCAACTCTTGGCGATAGCTGCGCACCTCGCCATGTTCCAGCTCAAAGCGGAAATCTCCGGCGGGCTGATAGGGGTCTACTCGATTGCCCTGCCGCATGCCGCCATAGCTGCCAAAAGCCTCGTCCCCGGCCAGGGTGCCCTGGGCATAATCTCCCGCCAACAGCAATTCACGCACGTGGGGCAGCAGGTCGGCCTTGTATTCCGTGTCGCGGTTGCGGTTTTCGCCGCGCCAGAGCCATTCGTGGTTCAGCGCCAGTCGCTCGGTATTGTGACCGCCCAACACCATCGCCGCCAGCCGCCCCGTGCCAATGGGCAGGCCGTTCTTCCATTCGGTAGCTGGTTTCGTGTACCAGAGTTTGGATGCCATCGCGCCCCCTCCTCAGTTGCTATATGGATGCTGGGAACTGATGCCATTATGCGCCAACAAGCCTGCCTTGTACAGTCTCTCATGGCAAGGAGAGAACCTCACCCCCCGGCCCCGATCTACTGATCGGCGCTCTCCAGTTTTGGAGAGGGGGAGAAAAGATAGAAGGTTCACTTGCCTATGGACGGCGCAACGGTAGCCACTCTAGCACTCGCTGAATCTGGCGATCCCAGCAGAGCCATTCGTGGCCGCCGGGGCCTTCTTCGTAGGTCAGATCCAGGCCCAGCGCGCGCGCATGGTCGCGAAAGACGAGGTT
>JAAYXX010000524.1 GCA_012515695.1 Chloroflexota bacterium | reverse complement strand
TCTTAGCGCATTCTCTGCTGATAGCGCGGCGGCATGAGTTCCGTCGGGCCAGCCAGTGCGCCAAAATGCAAGACGGCGTCCGCCTTGGCCTGCGCGATACCGCGCATGCAATCGCCAAAATCGGTCAGATCGCCCAACACAAACGGCAGATTCGTCTCCCAGGGAATGGGGGCATCCTGTGGCCGCGTGCGGTCAAAAAGGGTAATGTTGTACCGATCCTTTAGCTCTTCGGATACGACCCGGCCCAGGTTACCGGCCCCACCCGTAATGAGGATATTCTTGATCATTGTTCTCCTTATGCGGCAGAAAATGGCAGAGTAGCTATGGTGCTGCTTGGGCTGTTACAAGATAGCCTTCAGGTAGTCAATGCTCTGGTGGAACATATCGAGGCTGTTTTGCTCGCGGGTCTTGCCTTCGGCAACAGGCTCCCAGCCCAGCTCGATGATCAAGTGCAGGCCCTCAGCGTAGGGGCACTTTTCCGCAAGAGTCTTGACCGCCAGGTCAATGTCCACGTGGCCCTCGCCCAGTGCGCAACCCACCGGCAGCATAGGAATCAGGGGGCCTTGGCACTGGATGAACGGCAACTCGCCCGCGTTCACCACCTTCATGTCCTTCAGGTGCGTCGTGATGGTGTACGGGGCCAACGCCTGCACATCGTCGTTCGGGTCAACGAAAACGGTGTAGCCATTGGCGGTGTCCAGGGCAGTGCCGACGCTCCGAGAGCCTACCGCCTCGAATATCTGCGCCCACTCGCGGCCCGAGAAATCGCAGTGGTTTTCGATAGCCAGCCGCATCCCGTTGTCTTCGACGAGCTTGGCGGCGATCCGCAGGTTGTTGATCAGAAACTCCATATGCTCCGCCAGCGAAGGGCTTTTGCTGAACCGGCTGGTCGCCACGTTCAGATGCCCATAGCCCGTGCGGATGATGTTGGTTCCCGCCTGTTGGGCGACGCTGATGCTCTCTAGAAGCTGGGCGCGCGCCTCGGCGGCGTTTTCGCCCGTCAGCTCAAATACGCCCTGCGCGTTGCAATCCAGCTCGACATCCTTTTCCTCACACAACGCCTTGACGCGCTTGAGCAATTCGGGGTCGTTCCGGATGCCCTTGGTCTGAGCCGAACGACACCCCAGCTCTGCCATCCGGTTGATGAACCATTCGGCCTGATGGTCTTCGTCCACTTGAGGGGGGATCGGGTAAAACGGATTGCATCCAATCCTCATCGTTTTCGTGACGTCCATGGAATGTGCCTCCTAATGATGATCCCGCTTTATGTCAGGGGTTTGCTTTCCGCGTGACTGCAAGCCGCCCCTACCTTTGGGTAAAGGTTTGCCCTAGCGTCTCTTCCAGGTAACGCTTGCTCATCTCGGCCGCCTCGCGGGGCGGTCTGGGCGATTTCGCGGTAGCATCCAACTCCACCATGACCCATTGGTCAAAACCAATCTGCCCGAGGAACTCGAAAATGGCCTTCATATCCAGCACGCCATATCCCACAGGCGTATAGCCCGCATAGCCCGAGCGATCAATCTCCCTACCCTCGCTATCGCGCTCTACTGGCCCCCCGATATAGTCCTTGAGGTGGACGTGGCGGACAAGCTCGCCATACTCTGCAAGCACCGCCATGATATCAGAGCCACCCTTCACAATTTGCCCGGTATCCGGGGCAAAAAACACGGCTGTCGGGTCAATGGCGTCCATCACGGCGCGAATTTCGTCCTGCGTCTCGATGAGCGTGCCAGTATGGGGATGAATGGCAGCCAGGAGGCCCATATCCTGGGCGCGGCGGCCAATCTCGCTGAACACTGCGGCCAGGCCGCGATAGTCATACCCTTCAGGCGGGCGCTTGCCTGCCCCCTGCAACACCAGCGTCTGCGCTCCCAGCGTTTTCGCCAGCCTGGCCCATCGCATCACCTGCTCGATATCAGCGCGCGCGTCCGCCGGGTCGACAAAATCCGTGTTGCAATAGACCGAGCCGAGCGGCAGGCCGTACTTGTCAATCAAGCCCTTGAACCCGCCGGGTTTGGTCTGCTCATACGGCTCGATGATCCAGCCGAACGTCTCAAAAGCCGCATAGCCCAACTCGGCCACGTCCTTGACCGCTTGCTCTACACTGTTCAGGTCGTATCCCCAGGTAATGCCCGTGTGTCCGATCTTCATTTGTTTCAAGGTTCTCTCCAGGTTAGTCATATAACAATTCCCAATACGGCTACTGCTTCATGCCAGTCAGCGTAACGCCCTGAATCATCCGTTTCTGCGTAAAGAAGAACAGCACGATCTGCGGCAAGAGGGCCGCCACGCCCATTGCCATCAGGTAGGGCATATTCGCGCCGATTTTCTGGTTGAACCACTGCAACCCAATCGCGATGGTATAGTTTTCGATACCCGACAGGTAGATGAGTGGTCCCATGAAATCATTCCAGGAGCCGGTAAAGGTGAAAATGGTCACGACGCCGATCACAGGCACGGCCAGCGGCAGGACCACCGAGACGAACGTCTTGAAATAGCCGCAGCCGTCAATTTTGGCGGCGTCATCCAGTTCGTGGGGGATCGTCATAAAGAACTGGCGCAAGAGAAAGATGTTAAACGCGCTCCCCAAAAAGCTAGGAACAACCAGGGGCTTCATGGTATCAATCCAGTCCAGCTTGGAGAACCAGATGTACAGCGGGATCATCGTAACCTGCCCGGGCAGCATCATGGTCGAGAGCAAGACCAGGAAGAGGGCATCTCGGCCAGGGAATCGCAGCCGCGCAAAACCATAGGCGGCGATGGTGAACGAGAGCACCGTCCCGATGATCCGCAACACTGCCAGTTCGATGGTGTTCAGATAAAACTGGGGCCAGGGCAACGCCTCCCATGCCTCCGGGTAGTTGCTCCACTTGAGGGGATCGGGGAACCATTGCGGCGGCCATATGTATACCTGGCTCAAGTCCTTCAGCGAAGTCTGGATCATCCATATGAAGGGAAACAGATACAGCGCGCTGCCAGCGAAAAGCAACAGGTAGACTAGAATGCGACCGATGGTCTTTTGAAGCCGGTACGTACTGCGTACTTGACTCTCTGGCTGATGAGCCATCCCCGTAGTGCTTTTGGCGGTTGTGGTCATTTCCGAATATCCCCCTCATAGTAAACCCAGGCAGCCGAGCTTTTCAGGATAAGCAGGGTGAAGAACAAGATGATGATGAACAGGATCCAGGCCATGGCAGAAGCAAGGCCAAAGTGGTATCCCTGGAATGCTCTCTGATATAGCAGCAGAACCGCCGTGAGGGTCGCGTTGTTCGGCCCGCCCCCGGTCATCACATACGACTGGGTGAACATCTGCCACGAGCCGATGATGCCCATGATGAGGCTAAAGAACAGCGTAGGGGTCATCATCGGCACGGTGATGTGCCAGAAGCGGCTAAACGTTCCCGCGCCATCAATGCTTGCCGCTTCATAGAGGTTCTGAGGGACATCCTGCAACCCGGCCAGGAAAATGATCATCGAGCCGCCAATGCCCCACTGGCTCATAATGATGAGGGCGGGCATAGCCCACTCCTGGCTGCCAAGCCACTCGGGGCCAGCGCCCAACCCAAGCCACTGGATCAAGCCGTTGATTGGCCCATACCAGGGGTGGAACAGCCATCTCCATAGCACAGAAACCGCCACAC
Organism: Chloroflexota bacterium; assembly: GCA_012515695.1. Classification (GTDB taxonomy): domain Bacteria; phylum Chloroflexota; class Anaerolineae; order UBA1429; family UBA1429; genus JAAYXX01. The sequence continues at coordinate 8,002 of JAAYXX010000524.1, read as the reverse complement.
CTTGAACGACAGAGGGGAGATAGAAAATGGTGCGGAAGAAAGCCAATCCCCTGACTTTTTGGTTCAACAGGATGGCTACTAGAAGGGAAAGGACTATTCCAATAGGCACTGAAACAAAAGCATAGAAGGCTGTGTTGCGTAGCGCGATGGGCCAGGTTTCGTCCTCGAACAACAACCGCTTATAGTTGTCCAGGCCAATGAACTCCATCGTGCCCAGGAAATCCGCTTCAAAGAAGGAGAGGTAGATGGAGTAGGCCATAGGGAAGATAGTCAGCAGAACCAGCCCTATTAGCCAGGGAGATATCGTGAGATACCCCCAGATCGCCTCCTCAGTCCTCTGTGGTATTTGTATGCGCGAGCGGGGAGAAGCCGACCGCGATTTGGCTACCATATGTCTGCCACCTCTTTCCATTTGGTCTGCCGATCTCGTTCAGTAGCCTTACCTGCATGGCAAGCCTCGTAACAGCCTGACGCCTGGCAACATTATCGGCAGGGCGTTGCTCGACCAACGGCAGAGCCGCGCCCGAACAACGCCCCCACCCTATGTCAGGCTTGGATTCAGACGAAACGCCAATCTGCCTATGCCTTGGTCAGTATTTCCGTCACCTTGGCGCACGCGTCGGGAATCACATCCTTTACCTGCGCCTCGCCAGTCGTATAGATCTGGTCGATCACAGGGTTGAGGATTTCCTTGGCGTCCGTGTGCCGGGAGAAGTAGACCATCGGGCGGCAGTAATCGAACCCTTCGACAAAGATGCCAAAGTCCTGATCCGCGTTGGGGTTCTTTTCCTTGGCATACGCCGTGGCCCAATCCACCCACGCTTGCGCCAGCGAACGACGGCACGGCTGCAAGCCGTTCACCTCAATGCGCATCTTCTGATAGTCGGGGCCGGTGATGTACTTGAGCCATTCCCAGGCAGCATCGGGCTGCGCGGTCTTGGCGTTGATCATCCAGGTGTCCGTCGTGGAGAAGGTTACCCGATCGCCATCGGGGCCGCTGTGATGCGGCATTACGCCCCAGTCGAACCGGTCGGCTGCGGCCTCGATAAAGCCCTTGGTGCCCCAGGAGCCTTCCGGCTTCATCGCCACCAGGTCGCTACCAAACAGGCCGTTGCCACCACCTGCGTTGTTGATAGCATCGTTCTCTGATACCGTCCCGGCCACCTTGTGCTTCCAACGGAAATCGGCGAGCCACTGCATGGCTTCCATGGCTTTTTCTTCGCCCAGCTTGCAGATGCGGTTGTCTGCCGGATCGTGAACCTCGCCGCCCCATGTCCAGATGTTGGTCGAGATGGTGAACTCGAAACCAAACCACGCGTCAACACCCAACTGAAGGGGCCGACCGTTTGCATCGCGCTTGGTCGTCTTGATGGCGTAATCCAGATACGTGTCGTACGTCCAGTCGATCTTGTCCGGGTAAGGCAACCCTGCTTCGTCCAGGATACGCTTGTTGTAGAACCCGGCCCAGATACCGCAATACTGCGGCATGGCGTACAGGCTGCCATCAAAGGTGGCCGCCTGAATTTGCGACGGAACAAAATCATCCATTTCCGACTCGTCGAAATCGCGGCTGACCAGATCATCCAGGTTCAGGCATTGCCCTTTCTCGATGAGGTTGCGCATACCAGGGCCCCACTCGCCGAAAACGTCGGGGGCTGTGCCTGCGGCCAGGCTAGCCAACAGCTTTTCCAGGCCACCGGGCAGAGGCTCCAACCGAACGCGAATGCCAGTAGCATCCTGGAAAGCATCCATCAAGGGAACAGCACCCTTGAGTTCTGCGGGGGAGGGGTCAGAAAGGAAGCGAATTTCGACCTGCTCGGCAGCCTTCTCGACGACCTTTTCCTCGGTAACAACAACCGTCTCTTTGACAACCTTCTCGACTTCTTTTTCGACCTCAACCGTCTCTTTGACGATCTTTTCGACTTCCACCACTTTGGGCTGGCAGGCTGCCATAGCTACGGCAGCGGTGCCCACACCGAACATCTGAAGCAGCGTGCGGCGAGAGAGTTTTTTGTCCTGCATTGTTGTCTCCTCCTAAGGGGTAAGTGAAACGTGCTAGACCGATCTTGCAATAAACCGCCCTGCCATTATCACGAAACCTTTGATCCCCCTCCTTTCGACAGTCTTTGCGATTAGCCAATGGTTGCGACTACCTCTTGCACCAGTGTACAACACGCAAAGAACCGTTTCTATGGCTGCCATGCCATCATTGTGCCACGCCGTGCCGCTCTTGCTGATACCTGACAGGCTGCCTGGCGCGACAGCCTGTTTCCATATCGCAAGGTTCTATGATAAAATACGTAAGGTTACGCAGCCCTGCCTTGCCTCAGCAAGCTGCCCGCGCTGGCTTGTTGCGTATGGACCGCGACTGCGCCGAATTGGTGCTACGGGAGTATGAACGATGCCCACCGAACTACAGTTGCGCGACCAGCTTATGGATGCCTACGAACACCTGTATGACTATGCCTACCTGCGGACCCATCCCCTCCGGTGGCTGGTAGACGCAGGAGGCAAACTTCCCCATAAGGAACAGGCGTCGCGGCTGCATCGCCTCTTGCTGGACATCCTCGACGAGCTGGACCCCGGCCCAGGAGCACCTGCGTTTTCTCGCGAATGGCGGCGGCATCGCATCATGGTACTGCGATACACCGATGGCCTCGACCCGGACAGCATCGCGAGTCGCCTCGCAATCAGCCGGAGAACCTTTTACCGCGACCACGACGAGGCGCTCAGGGCGCTGGCCCGCATTATCTCTTCGAACAAGGCGGTGGCTATCCAAGAGGATGCTGCTGCCGACACCGAGCAAGCGCACCCTGCCCCAGAGCACAGCCGCCTGGAAATGGCCCGCCTGGAGGTGGCCAGATTGGCGCGAGATGACCGACTGACATCGCTCAATGAGGTGGTGCAGAGCGTGACCCCCCTGGTTCGCGAGTTGGCCGGTTCGAAAAACGTGACCCTTCAGGATAATACCCCGACGGTGGCGTCAGGCGTGATGGTGGATCGCAGCGCGCTGCGCCAGTTGCTTCTGAGCATCGTGAGCCATTTGCTCGAAGACCTGGAGCAGGGCAATGTCACCATCAGCCTCGATGATAGCCCGCAACCCCGCAAGCTGCGCGTGTATGCCAGTGGTGACTGGAACCAGGGCGATGGGGAATCGCGTAAGGCCAGGGAGCTACGAATAGCCATCATCGAAAACCTTGCCAAAGTTCAGGGAATCGAGCTACAGCCCCTCACCGAAAATGGTTGGCTGTGTGGATTTGGGCTGGTTTTCCCCGCATCACGCGAGCCGCTGATCCTGGTCATCGACGACAACGAGCACACCGTAGAGCTGGTGAGCCGCTATCTGGCCGCCAACGGGTACAAGGCGCTCCATGCGTTTACTGCGGAGGAAGGGGTGCGCCTCGCCAGGGAGAATCAGCCCGAGGCCATCATTCTGGATTTGATGATGCCCAACCAGGATGGCTGGGATGTGCTTCAGACGCTAACGAACCACGCCAAAACGCAGCGCATCCCCATCATGGTGTGTTCGATATTGGCTGCTGGAGAACTGGCGCTCTCTCTGGGGGCGACCCTCTTTCTGGAAAAGCCCATTACGGAACGCGCTCTGATTGCTGCGCTAAAGAGTCTGCGCCTCTAGCAGGGCGATCTACCACCGTGCGCGAGATTCCCGTGTCCACTACCGTCTGAACGAATGCCAGGATTTCCCGCAACGTCAGCCCAGACTCCTTCGAGACGGTGATATCGCCCAGCATCGCCGCAAACCCCTCTGTCTCGCCATGCCCTGTCACCACGATGATCGGCAGCGCGCGCCCATGCGGGTGAGCGCGGATCTTGGCGAGCAGTTCGGCCCCATCCATATCAGGCAGCCCCAGGTCGAGGATTACCAGGTCTGGCAGCCAACGGGTCAGGGTGCTGAACGCTTCGGCGCCCGTGTAGGCGCCAACTGATTCGTACTGGCGCACCGGGTTCTCTAGAATGCGCCCCACCAGACGGACGAAATCCCGGTCATCATCCACAATCAGGACCTTGTTCACCTTGTCCCCAAACTCACGCAGCGCGTCCCACAGCGCATCCTGCGAGATGGGCTTGGTGAGATAGCCCTGCACATCCATATTGCGGCGTAGCGGCTCCTCGCCGGGCAATGGGCAGGCGATTACCGGCACATCAGACATGCGCATATCCCCACCAAACAACGCGCCACGCTGTCCATTCCAGACAACAGAAGAGGTATCCACCAACACGGCCTGCGGCACCAGATCACGCGCTACGTCCCGCAACTGGGCCAGATCCCTCACCGCGACAATGCGTATCCCGTGGATATAGCGCGTTAGCAGCCCGATGGCAGAGGGGCTATGCGTGACCAACAGCAGAATATGCTCGCCACCACGAGGGCTGGGGCGCGAGCCGCCAATCTGGCTGAAGGCCATGCTCCCCTCAATCACCCCCGATTCGCTCACTGGCAGCGAGAACCGGAAGGTACTGCCGTGCCCCAATTCGCTCTCCGCCCAGATGCTACCCCCATGCAACAGCACAAATCCCCGGCTGATCGCCAGCCCCAGGCCAGCCCCTCCATGCGAGCGATTTGTGCCCGAATCAAGCTGCTGGAACTCTTCAAACAGCTTGGGCAGATCGTCCCTGCTAATCCCTACCCCCGTATCTTGCACCCAAAAGTGGACGTTTGCCCCATCGGACTTGACCCCTACCGTTACCGAGCCAGACTCGGTGAAACGCACGGCATTATTCATCAGGTTGAACAACACCTGCCTGATCCGCGTGGGGTCGCAGTGCAACGTGGGCAGCCCCTTCTCAATCTCTACCAAGAGTTGCAGTCCCTTGGATTCCACGAGGCTGCGCGCCGTTCGGACGGCTTCCTGCACCAGAGTGGCAGGGTCCACATCAGAAAGCACCAGGCTCATCTGTGCGGCCTCGATTCGCGACAGGTCCAGCACGTCGTTCACCAGGTCTTGAAGATGGCGGGCATTACGGTGCACAATGGAGAGATCGCGGGCATATGTGCCGGGCAATGGCTGCCCATAGTATTCCGGAGATTGGGTCATCAATTCGGTAAAGCCGACGATCAGGTTGAGGGGCGTGCGTAGTTCGTGGCTGATGGTCTGTGCAAACGATTGCTTGAGGCGGCGGGCCTCGTCAGCCTGCTCTTTGGCAAGGGCGAGCATGTGGTTCATCCGCTCGAGCCGATAGGTGCCCTCATCCAGCGCCTTGAGCGCCTGCCGCAGCTCGGCCCGTTGCAGGCGCGCTTTTAGCTCGTTGTCGAGCGAGCGGTTATAGCTCTCCCAGCTCCATCGTAGCGCCGTATATAGATTGGTCTCGGCAATCATGGACACCAGAGCCGTCAGCAGGAGGATCGTGTGCGGCAACACAAAGCGCAGAACGTCCGCTTGCAGGAGCACATCGACCATAGTGGTCAGCGCCACCCCAACCCCGGCAACGAGAGTGGTGGCGATGGGGCCAAGCAGCACGCCAGTAATAGCTACGGGAATAACAAAAAGATAGACCAGGTCTGGCTTCTGGAATGCGACAACGACGCCCGCGATGGAGACGAGCAGCCCCGCAATAAGCCCCAACGAGGCGAGGGTGGTCGAGCGCCTCATGGTGTAATAGCAGACGACCAAGCCCAGGATGAGGCTGATGCTGCTGGTCCAGCCCGCAGACCCCAACGCCCCCCCTGTTTGGGGCCACACGACATAGACCCCCCAAACGTAGGCCACCAAGGCCACAGAATTGCAGATGAGCTTGAGGGATTTAAAGCGCAGTTCCTCCAGATACTCCCCCACACCCCGCCCCAGACGCAACGAGCTTTCCATGCGTTACCTCCTGACGAGCTATCGACATCCTGCAAACATACGACAGGGCGACAACAGTACCCCTTGCATTCCCCCCCCACTTCTCACCACGCACCCACTAACAGCATGGAGGATTATGAAGGTTCAAAAAAATGTTCGGCAACAGCCATTCGGATGGGCGGTTGAAACTGCCTATGGGATGGCACGTCGGGTTACCGAGGTAAATGGACCTTCATCATGGGCGTATGGAGAACATACTACAACCTCTCGCTCCTGTCCACACCTCCCGTCGCAATGGCGCTCTCCATCGTCCCCAGGCTCGACGGTAGCGGGAGGCGAGTATATACTATGGGCAAACTACCAGGCGGAGGAGCATAGACGATGGCCCAATATGACCTGATCGTTGTCGGAGCGGGGGCCGGAGGCACAGGCGCGGCAATCACGGCGGCTCGCGAAGGAATGCGCGTCCTGTGGATCGAGCAGGAGCGGCTGCTGGGGGGCACGGGGGTAAACGCGTATGTCAACGTCTGGCAGCCCGCATACTCGGCCAGTTCGCTGGCTCCGGAAATCTGCCAACGCCTGTTTGATCGCGGCGCAGCCAACTTTTCCGGGCCTGACACAAACACCCCTCAGGGCCGTCCCATCTATCGCCCGGTCTCGGCCAGTTACGAGGATACCCTTCGGCGCTGGGCCGACCTGCCACAACGTCTGCTGGCCCCGGCTGTGGTCTATACCCCTGACGGCATGGACGCCGTCCTGCGCGAGATGGCTGCCGAAAGTGGCCGCATCGAGTTGTGGGACCAGAGCACATTCCTGAATGTCCACCGAGACGCGAACCGCATCACCGCGATTGACATAGAGACGCATCAAGGGCGCAGGCGGGTCAGCGCGCCTTGCTACATCGACGCCACCTCAGACATTCACCTGGCCCGCAAAGCAGGCTGCGCTTACCAGTTTGGCCGCGAGTCACGCTCCCAGTACAACGAGCCTTCTGCGCCAGAACAGCCGGAATTTCGTCTCAACGGCTGGACGCTCTGCTTCCTGGCGGAAAAAGGGCCGGACCGCATAACTGGTAGACCGGGGGAAGGCCCGGATAGCTCCTGGGCACATATCGGCGAACTGCCCGGAGGCGGCCTCTATGTCAACATGGTATTCCAACTTGCCGGAGAAGTGGGCTGGAGCATGGGGGTCGAGTTGGCGCGCGAATATCTGATGGGCAACATTTTCAAGCGTTGGCCGCTGGTCAAGGAGGCGTATGGCCTGCAAGGCTATGGCATAGCGCAGATCGCACCGCGCGTCGGCGTGCGCGAGGGGCCGCGCCTGGTGGGGCGTTACGTTCTCACGGAGCATGACTTTCGACGAGGCGAGTTCGGACAACACCACGCCGATTGCATCGCCTTTTGCGATCACGCGATGGACAGCCACCTTCCCGGCGAGGGATGCACCGAAGCGCCGCGTGGGCCTTTTGGCGTTCCCTTCCGCTGCCTGCAACCGCGTGAACTGGACAATTTGCTCGTCGCCTCACGCGGGGCCAGCTTCTCAAGTCTCGCGGCGTCGGCCTGTCGCCTACAGCGCACGATGATCGAGCTGGGCGAGGCCGCGGGCTGGTTTGCGGCAACGGGCAAGGTTCGCAAGCCGACCCTGCCCCCGTATTAGCCTAATGGCGCAGAGACGGACAGGTAGCCGCCCCTTGCAGGCGCGCAAACTCGCGCGCGCTAGGGCACAGTCAGGCCATTGGGGAGCAGCAGGCGATCCTGATCCTGGCACACGCCATCCAGGTAAATGGGTAGCCGTTGCCCCGTTTTAGCGTCATACATCCCCACTTCGATCTGGTAGACGCCCGGCGGCATATCCGCGGGCAAGGGTATCTGCCATTCGTCAACGACCACCTCTTGAGGAACCCAGCCGTCCGTCGGGCGCTGGCCCATCACGGGCATGTTGTCCTGCCCGCCGCAATAGGCCCCCTGCCCGTCCAGCCAGTGGACAAACACCGTATACGCCGTCGCTGGCCGCCGCATCGCCCGCCAGCATAGCGTCAGGCGAGCCACCTCCCCCGGCGCAACCGGTTCATCCGGCAGGGCATAGCCCAACAGTTCAAGCTCGCCATCGCCCAGGGTGGCCTGCAAAGGGTATTCCATGTCGGGCGCGGTAAACAACCGCTCGCGATGCTCCACCTGCAAGTGGGTCAGCAGCAGCCC